>CAIVGC010000122.1 GCA_903905335.1 uncultured Methylococcaceae bacterium | reverse complement strand
TAGCAACAATATCAATCGCTTCAGCTGGCTTATACGTAGCACGGCCAGCATCAGTTTCAGCTAAAGCAGATGTAGAAATAACAGCCATTGCAGAAGCCATTAACAAAGATAGCAAAGTTTTTTTCAAGGTATTCATTTCTAATTAACCCTCAAGTTATTGTTATTTATAATAGCACTAAATAATATAATTATTATTTATCGAATTAATTCTAGCACACTTTGTAAGCAATTAGCCTATAAAGATTGCGAAAATAAAGTATTAAGTTAATTTATATAATTATAGATCTAACCAAATCTTATGATAAATCCTAATCTTTTTTGCGCATTAAATTAATGCGTTAAGTCGTACTTAGCTTTCATTTCTGAAAATGATTTCAAAGCGTCTGCCAAACCAGCTTCAGCAGCTACTGTATCTCCAGCATCAACAGATTTACGCGCCGCTTTAAGCACATCAGTTGCTTTTTGACGTTGACGCTCAGTTATTTCAAAACGAAATTCTTTGGATGCTTGCGATGCTTCAAGAATAGTTTTTGAAGCTGCTGGTAAATCACCACTTTTAATTTCTGATTGTGCCGATGTTATTCCCGACAATGTATTTTCGATTGCAGTCTTAACAGCAACTTCACCTTTAGGCTCAGCCATTGCATTTGTTGAAATGACTACCATTGATGCAGTCATCAAAATAGATGTTAATACTTTATTAATTGAACGCATTATTAAATAAACCTTATATTGATATTTAAATTAAATTATAACTAATCAAAAAAATTATCAGCATCGATAAATTACTTTTACATTAGTTAACGGTTGGAATTCTAACACAGATAATACCATTAATGGCAAATGTAATTCTCAACTAACATTTAAATAAAGAAGACACCGCTCAATCTTTTAAACAAAAAACAATCTAATTATTTGACTTAAAACATTCATAATAATTGTTGTTGTTTATTTTATAACTCAAAATCTTCATAAACTGTCACTTATTGGATTTATTTATAAAATTAAAACACTTCATATCTACACATTTAGTGTCGAGTAAAATTATTAATTTAAATTTCACAAAAAAAAAACCCCCGATACCAAATGGCAGCGGGGGTTCTCAATTCCTTAACTAACTAATAAATCGTTAGTTAATTACTTCATTAGATGAAAGTTGGAATTAATGGAGCATCGATAGTTACCAATTGACGGTTACCAGCTGCATCCCAGAAGAATAACAAACCAGCAAAACGGCTGTCAGGATCATAGATCAAGTCAGCTAAACGGTAAACTTCCCATGCAGCATCAGACGCAGTTACTTGAACTGTTCTTTTTTGACCCGGAGCAAGTGGGCTGTTATCACTAACAGTCAAACCTTCTTCAGCCAATAAGTCATCAGGATAACCTGATTCGTCTTGTGCAACATTAGCGTCCATGAAACGTACACCAGCAGTGTTGAATTCGCCTAAACGTACAGCTGAATCACCATTGTTAGTAATAGTCATGGTCATTTGCATTGCACGACCTGGCACACGGTAAGTAGCATCTTCAATTTTAACAGCAACTGTTGGTACAGGCATATCAATTGATTTAATACCACGTAACAAACCAGCTTGTAACGGAGTAGTAATAGGGAATTTCTCGTTGGTGCTAGCCATTGACATAGCAACAATACCGATAACACCTACAGCAAAACCAAGCGCAACTTTTCTGTCAGTAGCAGTAATTAATGTATCGGCTTTACCAGCATCAACAGCAATTAAACGTGGAACAAACATTGGTTTACGTGCCCAGTAAGCAACCCATAATATACCAATACCGTACCACAAACCATGCCAGAAATAAGTATTACTTAAGTTATAGTTTTCTAAGTCAACAGTTTCGCCAGTCAAAGTAGTGATTGGGTTAACAAATGAAGACATAGAACCAGTAACAGTTACCCATTTACCTGGACCAATAATTGGACCACCGCCTTTTACGTTCAACATTGTGTGAACGTGCCAGTCACCTGGACGACGTGCTTTCAACAATACTTTAAACTCATAAGTCTCACCCAGCTCTAAAGATACAGAACGTGGAACTAATTGACCACCGATCCAAGATCCAGCACGAATAAATACAGGACCTGGAATACCGATGTTCAAGAAAGAGATTTCGGGCTTATCAACAGTTTCAGGCCATCCAGTAAATACGAAGAATTTACCTGAAATTGTCATTGTATCATTAACTGGCACTTCTTCTTTTGACCAATTCAAGTCAAACCAGTGAATAGTACGCATACGCATGAACGCCGCTTGCGACTTTTCACCATGAGCAGATGCAGTTGGTGTGTAAAACATCGCTGCTGTCATTGTAATCAGCAGTGCGACAAAGGATAATTTAGCAACCTTGTCTTTGAATATTTTCATATATCCTCCTCTATAATAGAGAATCTATTGTTTCTTGAGTATCTAAAGATAATATAAAATTACCATTAGTCTTTTTATTTTTAGCTGTAACAGTCTTAAGCAGCTTCAACGAAAGCAGTGCTTCCGAACCACTTGCCGAAGAAATGCCACAAGAAGTATATTAAGATACTCACAAAACCAGAGAAGAACGCTGATACTGGAGCAACGTCTTTACCGAATGTTCTTAATGTACCTTTTTCTACCATTCTGATATATTCAGGAGTACCAGTTCTAACATAATGGTAACCTTGTAAATCAGCTAAAGTCATCATCATGCCGTTATATTCAACTGGCACGTGTAATGGAGCTATAACAGGCCAGTTACCTGGGTAGAACAATAGGCCATAAGCCAATCCACCGATAACAGCAGTTACAGTCATACTACCTGACAACATCAATATAACATCAAGAACAATAGCACCTGGCATTAAGTTTGATGGAAATACGAAATTTACTGGGAAATAAGTCCAACCCCAGAAATTTAAGTATCTGTTGATCCACTCACCTAAAAGCAGACCTAAAATACAAACTACCGCACCGAAAGGTAAACGGTATCTCCACCATAACACAGCTTGAACTGCAGCTGGAAAAGTGATAGAAACGATTGGAGCTACAGTTACCCATAGACGCCTATCTTTCCAATCAGTCCAGAAATCCCAGTCACCACCGGTTAACATATAGTGAATGTGATAACCACCAAGTACAACGAAGAACAATGTAAACAAAATTAGCCAATCGAACGTGCGAGAAGCTTTAACTGCTTCAGCGCGTGAACGTACAGCTGATTGAGATGCGCTCATTAGCTTACCTCCTAAAGGATTTAAATTATTTTTATTAATGACTATCTTTCACTTTGCTGTTTCGCCTTGAAATAGGACGAAACAGCGAGGAGATAGTTATTACAGCCAAGACCTAACTTAAGCTAAGTCTTTTTTCAGAAGTTTAGCGATAGCTTGAACTTCTATGTTTACAACACCCATTACACCTAAAGCAGCCCATCCGAAGAATACGAAACCGTAGTGTAAAGGAGCAACAAACAACTCTTCCATAAACCAGAATGTATGACCCCATTCATTTAAGCCAACATTTGGCAAAATCATGAAAGGACCAACAACTGCTACCAAATACTGAAGAGACAAACCTTTTTGATAGGTTGGCAATCTTGTTTTAGCGTATACGAAACATGCGCCGCCAGTAATGATATAGATAGGATAGCTCAAGTAAAATTCGATGATGTGACTTGGTGTAAAGTCAGTATCAC
>CAIVGC010000121.1 GCA_903905335.1 uncultured Methylococcaceae bacterium | reverse complement strand
TTCTCTGACATAGAAATACGAGCAAAGTCGAACACTGGTTTGGATATTTTCATAGCATTACCTGTAGGCTGTTGTTGTGATGGTCTAAGTGAATAAAGCGCTGTTTAGCTATCGTTTTACTGCTAGTGATCTTGTTTTTTTCTGCTATACGTTGATTCAAACATGTTTAGGGTCGATTCAATGTGTATCTCATAGCTTCAAACATGTTTAGGGTCGATTCAGTGTGGATCTCATAGCTTCAAGCTTGTTTAGGGTCAACTCAGTGTGTATCTCATAGCTTCAAACATGTTTAGGGTCGACTCAGTGTGTATCTCATAGCTTCAAGCTTGTTTAGGGTTAATTCAGTGTACGTCGCATCGGTTCAAGCTTGCTTAGGGTTAATTCAGCGTGCATCTTATCGGTTCAAGCTTGTTGAGGATCGGTTCAGTGCTCTTCTTATTGATTTGATGCTCTGTAGGCGACTAAGCCGTAAAACTGAAGTGTTAGCAGTAAAATCAGTCTTAGTGCACAATCAAATCGTATAAACTTGTATTAAAGAAGGCTGAAAACATCTAGCTATAAAACTAAGTTTTTCGAAGTATTACACAAAATAAAAATGTAAACAAACTATTTTTTCAGCACAGTTAATAAGGTAGGTTGTTTTGATAAAAGCCAAGATATAAGTGTGTAAGTCTTTTATTACAAAGACAATATATTTTTATTGCCTAGTGTGGATGAAATGCTTAGCAAGTGCTTAGGGTAACTTTAGTTGTATGGGTAACATAAGTTAACAACTTAATTTAATTGCTAATTATTTGTTGGAATAAAGCCGCTATAAAGATTGCTTTGCATTGAAATGTTGATAATTTATTAAGCCAAGTAGCTAGGGCATTTTTTCGGCTACCAACTTAAAGCGGGACAGGTACTAGACTTAACCCTTTGCCCTTTGCCTTTTGCCTTTTGTCTTTTGTCTGCGCTTAGAAGAACCCTGCCTAAAATTGAACGATTAAGCTAGTGTCCCGTCTTAAATTGGTAGCCGTTTTTTCTTGTCCGACCTGACTATAAGACACGCTATTTTCGATATGTACATCCATGTGTTCTGGATCCCTGCAGTTCATGCCGGGATGACGTATGGATGTTTTTTAGGTGCTTATAAGCTATTTTGCGGCATAGCTAATTGCTTAGGGTAGTGACCTTGATAATATCAAGACTTAGTGAATAATTTACTTATTTTATCGAGTAAAATATCACGATTGATAGGTTTCACAATATAATCAGAAGCGCCGGCCTTAAGACAATTCATTACATCGGTCTTTGTGTTATTGCCAGTCTTAGACATAAACTTGGTTTAAGTCAGAGCGTTTTTGCTGCGTATTTAAATGTATCAGATTGAGCGGTAAAAAAATGGGAACAAGGCAAAGCACGTCCAATGGGTGTGACACTTAAGTTATTGTCCATTGTTGAAAAAAAGGGTCTTGAAGTGATTACCAATTAGTTCAGAAACAGTAGTGTCTGTATTAACCCTTAGATCATTACAAAATCCTGTTAATCCTGAATATTCATGTTAAATTTTGTTAATATGACTCACAAACATAGTGTTGGAGAAAGATCATGTTAAAAAGTTATGAAGCTATTTATACCAATAATCAATTGAATTGGTTAAGTTCAAAACCTGATGTTGATAATGTCAAGGTTCTGGTTATTTTTGAGGGAAATATTTCAAATCCCCCTGTAACAAATAACTCTATAAAAAACCTTAAAGGAATGGTGCCCAAGCCAGAAAAAGCGATAAGCCTAGATGAGATGAAACAGGCTATAGAACTAGAGGGAGCAAGTCGTTGATTGGATTAGATACTAATGTTTTAGATACTGGGGTCGGATCCTTTAATTTTACACATCAACCCACGGTTATCGTTTCTTCTCATAATGGCATTTATATTAAATTTACACTAAAATAAACACTCTATTCAATTCAATACATTAGGCATATTTTTATGCCCACTATTAGTATGTTTTATGGCATTATTGTTTCGATGTTTTTTGAAATTCAAGAAAAACATCATCTGCCGCACATTCACATTCGTTATCAGGGTTATAAGGCGTCGATTGCTATTGAAGATGCTAGGCTGTTAGCGGGTGAGTTACCTCCTAGGCAATTACGTATGATGCAGGTATGGGTTGATTTGCATCCTGAAGAATTGTTAGCAGATTGGGAGCTTGCTACAGAAGGTGTCGAACCTTTTCGCATTGATCCACTTAAGTGAACGAGCTTAATATGTTACTAGATATCATCCATGTTAGCGTCCAGTCTGATTTTGTTCTGTTTCTTGATTTTGAAAATGGGGAGCGACGCGCCTTTAATATGAAGGCTTATTTAGATCAAAAACCTTGGTCTAGGCTCAAGTCTGGGAATGTGTTTCAAGGTGCTTTTGTAGAAAATGGCACTGTAGCATGGCCGGGCAATATTGATATAGATCCTGAAACGCTCTATGAAAGATCGGTGTTAATTGGAACAACCCGTAACCTCAATCCGTAAGATGGGTAGAGGCAATAGCCGAAACCCATCAAAACCAAGCCTATATATGTATAATGCCAAAACGAAGTGCATTATTCCTTTCAATAAAATGGCTACCAACTTTAGACGGGACAGCGTGATGAGTGTTATAGGATGAGCTGAACGATAGTGAAGCGCATCACCAACGATAGAGCGACACGGGACAAAGCGATTACGTAGTTCGAGTTACACCAATGCCGGTCGGGGTTTGCAACCCCGACCGAAACGTTTAGATGCATCCAAACGGCGCTATATAACCAAAAGCAGGCATGTTTCTTTTGTGATCTTTCAAAGATAATTGCAATATCAAACGTTTGAGACGGGGTTATAAACTCCGTCTCGCGAGGAGAAATGAGAATGTATTATGTCGTTAGTTAAACTAAGTTATATAGAATTTGAAGATACCGCACGACATTGGGAAATTGATCAAGCCACCTTTTCGGACATTAACTTGATCGTAGGTAAAAATTCGTCAGGTAAATCAAGACTTATGTCAGTATTTGCCACATTAGCGCGATTACTTTCTGGCCAGCAACAACCATTGCCTTATGAACCTAGTAAGTTTGTTATAGAGCTGGAATTAAATAATCAAGCCTTTGTATATCAGTTAGAAATTAAAAATGGCTCTGTCATTGCTGAACAACTCACTATTGATAAGGAAATTAAACTAAGCCGTTGTGAAAATGGCTCTGGAACAATACGCTATGAAAAAGAAGAAAAAGACTTAGAGTTTCAACTGCCTTTAACTGTTCTCGCGGCTGTTAACCGACTCGATACCATTCAACACCCTTTTTTGATGGTATTACATCAATGGGCAAAGAGTGTGGCTTTGTATCACTTCGGAACAGACTTTGGTAAATCTCAGGTAATGAGTATTACCGAAGCTGAAGTGTTCTTTCGTAATCCTGCTTATCCAGTATTTGATGATCCTAATAATCTTGTGGCGGTGTACACCTCGGCATTCAAAGATATTGGTGAGGCTTTTAATAAAGCTATTATTGCTGATATGAATGCCTTGGGCTATTCATTAACGGATGTAGGCTCTGAAAATATTCAAACAATAATCAACTTTCCTGTTGCTGCGCTGGTTATGTTTACAGTTGAGAAAGATTTAGGCTTTAAGAATGCGCAAATGCAAATGTCACAAGGGATGTTTAGGGCTTTGGCATTAGTGGTGCATTTGAATATATGTGCCTTCTCAAGAAAGAAGCAGGTTATTCTTGTGGATGATATTGGTGAGGGCTTAGATTATGAACGAGCCAAAGACATTATCAATTTATTAATTCATAAGGCCAAAACTTTTGATTTGCAGTTGATCATAACCAGTAATGATCGCTTTGTGATGAATGAAGTGCCTCTTGAGTATTGGTCGGTGCTAAAACGTAAAGGTGGTATTGTTAAACTGTTTAATGCCCAAAATTCAGCCCAGCAATTTAATGATTTTAAATATCTAGGTTTAAATAACTTCGACTTTTTTGCTTCAGATCTTTTTGAAGCTGAGGTTGTTAATGACTAAAAAATTTGCTGTTTTCGTTGAAGGGCTAACAGACAAGAATTTACTATTAGATTGCTCACAGAACTGGCTGGTAGGCACGGTATAACGTTTGAGGTACATCATCAGCATCTTGGGCGACTTGCTTTATCAGAGTTAAGATCCCATGAAACACCCATAGTGCATGTGCTCATCGCAAATTGCTGTAATGATGAACAAGTCAAATCACAGATTAAAGATAACTATCAATCATTAAAACGTGCCGGCTATTTTTTAGTGATTGGCCTACGGGATATTTATCCTTTTGGTCATGATGATATTGCAAAGTTAGAAGCAGGGCTTTTAGTCGGGTTGCCCTGTGATGATGAGTTGCCTATCCATATTCATTTAGCCGTTTTGGAAATCGAGGTGTGGTTTTTAGAAGAAGTGAATCATTTTGCTCGCATTGATAAAAATATTTCAATGGATGATGTGATCGCTGGTGGTTTTGATCACACTCAGATACGCGCTTCTGAGTTATCGCATCCGGCTGAAACACTTAGCAAAATCTATCAAAGTGTGGGTAAAGGTTACAGCAAAAATAAACGGCAAGTTCAGCGAACTATTGAGGCTCTTGATTATGAAGAGCTGTATGTAAATACTTGCCAAAAGGCACCTTCGCTAAAGAATTTTATAAGTAGTTTAGAAGCTAGGCTTTTTTAATAAGATCACCGGCATTTACAGCTCCATGCCAATCGGGGTTTGCAACCCCGAATGAAACGTTTAGATGCTTCAATAGCTTTCGAAACCTGAGTAATGGGTTTATAAGCCCCGTCACGCTTCATTAAGCAAGGACATTTTGTGACAAATCGTGGCTAAAGCCACTCCCACTGCCTACAAAAAACCTTAACTTAATGATATTGGGAGCTAAGCCTTTTATTATTAAAATGAAGAAAAGTAATGTAATGTACTCATAAATTAGCAGAGGTAATCACAATGATTAGTTACGATAAAGACTTTTACAGTTGGACTCAGGAACAGGCAGCGCTTTTAAAGCAAGGCCAGTTTGCTGATTTAGATATTGAGAATTTAATAGAGGAAGTGGAAGCAATGGGCAGAAGTGAAAAGCGTGAGCTTGAAAGCCGTTTAACTGTTTTATTGTTACACCTTTTAAAATGGAAATATCAGGATGTAAGACAATGCAGGAGCTGGGAGTTATCTATCATAGAACAGCGTTTGAAGTTTGATGAAACACTGGAAGAAAACCCCGGATTAAAATCAAAATTAGATGAAATATTGAAAAAAGCGTATAGATACGCAGTCATTGAAGCATCAAAGGAAACCCAAATAAGCATAAAAATATTCCCTGAATTATGTCCTTGGGATCTGGATAAAATAACAGACAACGAATTTTATCCAGATTAACAGATAAGAGGCTAGCGTTTTTTAAAAAACTATTCAGAGAAAGTACATAAACAATGCAGCCCCTATTCATTTTTTATAGTATTCAAATCATGATGCTTATTAACCCTTAAAATCAATATATGAGCCGTACATTGGAGAATCCATATGAATACACAGTCCGCTAATACTAGTTATAGCCTTTATGGGCTCTACGAAACGTTACCTGATGAGGTTCAGCAAGTATTTCTTGAAGAGTTGATGGGTGCAAGAACTAGAAGATTTAGCGTTTGCTCTGGTTTGTAAGCAAGTAAAAAGCGAAAATCAGTTTTTAAATGAACAAGAAACCAAGGTGTTTATACAAAACTTGTCATAATGAACAATGTATTCCTAACACTGGTCTTGGAATTTAACGGATTATCATGAACTTTCCCATGTGTTTTTAAGCACGATTTCTCTGACATCCGGTTAAGCTTTAGTTGCAATACTGATTAACTGCCGTTAAAGTCTGATGCATAGTTTTTAATTCGCTTAGCGTTTACTCACTTATTCAATGAAGGTGTTGCTCATGAAAATTTATGTTTACTGGCCAGTGTTAGCGGTTTTATATTGCATGTCGGCAATGGCAGCAGATATGGATCGATCGAGTGTTGAGCAGCGCTTGGCTGAGGCTGATAAGAGTCATCCCGCTGATCTACGTAGAAAAGATCTAACGGACCTTGATTTATCTAATCTAGATTTTAGAAATGCTGATTTGTGGGGCTCAGATTTACGCCGTTCTAATTTCAGTAACGGTGACTTGTCTGGCTTAAATTTAGATTTGTCGGTGTTGTCGAAAGTCAATTTTAAGCATGCCAACTTATCTAAGACCAGTATTTTTGGCGTGCATGTCGGAAGTGCAAACTTAAGTTATGCAGATTTAAGTCATAGTCGCTTTATAGGTGTAATGGATAAAGCTAATTTATCTCATGCTGACTTGTCTCATGCTTTATGGGGAGCTGATATGAAAAATCAGTCTATGGGTTTGATGCGAGCTAGTTTGAATAATGTTGATTTTACAGGCGCTAATCTTTCCTCAGCTAATTTTGATCGCGCTTTAATGCGCTATGCCAATTTTACGGGTGCTAATCTACAAAATGCAGTGCTATTTGGTGTGGATTTATCGGGCGCTGATTTTAGTGGCGCTAATTTATCAGGAGCCGATTTAACGGGGACTACTTTAGAAGATACTAATTTTGCAGGAGCCGATTTAACAGGAACTCGCTTTGCTGGTATTAAAGATAAATCCAAATTAAAAGGTTTAAGTGCTAGTAAAAATGTGGATAAGGCGATTATAGATTGATGGTTTTCGTTATCCTGATTGTAATAGCCGGCCTTCAAATTAAGGCAGGACAGTTTAATCGAAGGCGAAAGGTTCAATGCGAAAGATTAAGCTTGGAAGACTGGTTGTTGCTAGGCATGGTTCTTCGCCCTTAACCTTTCGCCTTTTGCCTGCATTTAAGTGACCTGTCTAAAAGTGAATGTTTAAGCTAAACTGTCCCGCCTTACATATTTAAACGTATCGAGCATGAATCACTATGAGTAAACGTAAGTCCGGCCTTAATGTACATGGCATACTATTATTAGATAAGCGTCTGGGTGTTTCCTCTAATAAAGCCTTGCAGGAAGTGCGTCGATTGTTTAATGCAAACAAGGCGGGACATACTGGCAGTCTTGATCCTTTGGCGACCGGTTTATTGCCGTTATGTTTTGGTGAGGCAACCAAAGTTTCTGCAATGATGTTGGATGATAATAAGCGTTATCAAGTGGTAGTCCAGTTAGGTGTTATGACTGACACCGGAGATGCTGAAGGTGAGGTTATTAAAACGGCTGCGGTTCCTGATATTACTGATAAAGAGTTAATGCGTTGTTTGCAACAGTTTATGGGGGAAATTGATCAAGTGCCGCCCATGTATTCGGCTTTGAAGCACAATGGTAAGAAGCTGTATGAGCTAGCAAGAGAAGGTATTACCATTGAGCGTAAAGCTAGGCGCATTAGTATTTTTGATCTTAAAGTGCTGGGGAGTTCTTTAACAGGGCAGGATAAGACTAATCAATTAGTCTTGGAGGTGTTTTGTTCTAAAGGTACTTATATACGGTCTTTGGCAGAAGATTTGGGTAATGCTTTAGGGATCTGTGGAACGGTGTTAGCCTTACGCCGACTTGAGGCAGGAATGTTTAATATAGCGCAGGCTAAAACGATAGAGCAATTAACGGCTATGAGTGCAGAAGAGTTACAGCGCTCATTGATGGCTATTGATATTCCATTACACGCTTTTCCAGCCGTGTATTTATCTGAGCAGCAAACAGTAGCCATTAAATATGGCCAATCGGTGCAGTTAGTAGAAGGTTTGATTGAAGGAACAGTGCGCTTATATCATGATGAGGTTTTTTTAGGCTTGGGAGAATTGCTTTTGGATGGTAAAATAGCGCCCAAGCGATTATTCAATATGGATAATCAGTAGTGAAATAGTTAGTCGCTACTTACAAATGTTGATTTCTACACCCTAACGTGGACCTCAATGTAACCCAAAGCCGTCTTTAGACGGCTTTTATTTTAATTTTAATCTTAGGGATTATTAATGCCATTTACAGCAGAACAAAAAAAAGCGGTTGTTGAAGCTTATCGTCAATCTGAAACTGACACAGGTTCACCTGAAGTTCAAGTTGCTTTGTTAACAGCACATATTACACATTTAACACCGCATTTCGCAGCGCATAAAAAAGACAACCATTCACGTCGTGGTTTGTTGCGTATGGTTAATCAGCGTCGTAAGTTGCTAGATTATTTAAAAAATAAAGACATCAGTCGTTACCGTTCATTAATTGAGCGCCTAGGTTTACGTAAGTAAAATAGTCTTAAAAACGCTACCACTGTAGGTTGGGTTAGCAGGTGCTAACCCAATACTAACCTCTATATAACCTTTACACAAAGGAACCCAATAGTGAATCCTATTAGGAAAGAATTTCAGTACGGCGATAAACTCGTTAGTTTAGAAACTGGTGAAATAGCACGTCAAGCAGACGGCGCTGTCATTATCGATGTTGATGGTACCTCTTTACTGGTTACTGTCGTTGGTAAAAAAGAAGCGGCTGGTGGAGATTTTTTTCCATTAACTGTTAATTATCAAGAAAAAGCCTATGCAGCGGGAAAAATTCCCGGTGGATTCTTTAAAAGAGAAGGGCGCCCTAGCGAAAAAGAAACGTTAACATCAAGACTGATTGATAGACCTATACGTCCTCTATTTCCTGAAGGCTATACCAACGAAGTTCAGATCATTGCTACAGTGATCTCGTTAAATCCTGAAGTTGATCCAGAAATTCCTGCTCTGTTAGGAGCATCAGCTGCTTTGGCAGTTTCAGGTTTGCCTTTCAATGGCCCTATCGGTGCGGCTTGTGTAGGTTATAAAGACGGTGCTTATTTAATTAATCCGTCGCCTAGTGCATTAAAAGATTCAGAATTAACTTTAGTTGTAGCCGGTACTGCTCATGCAGTATTAATGGTCGAATCTGAAGCGATAGGCCTTTCTGAAGAAATAATGCTGGGTGCGGTATTGTTTGGTCACGAACAAATGCAAATCGCGATTAATGCGATCAATGAATTTGCTAAGGATGCAGGCGCTGGTGTTGTTGAATGGGTTGCTCCAGAAGCAAATAATGAATTGATTCAATTAGTGACAGCTGAAGTTGAAGCTGGCATTAAAGACGCTTATACCATCGCTGAGAAATTGGTACGTCAAGAACACCTTAAAGCTATTCGTAATGCGGTTGTTGAAAAGTTAGCTAGCAATTATGCTGAAAAAGACATTCGAGGCATTATTGAGCATTTAGAATATAGCATCGTACGTAACGCCATTCTTAATGAAGGTAAGCGTATTGATGGCCGTGCCTTAGATAAAATTAGACCGATTAGCATTAGAACAGGTGTGTTACCAAGAACGCATGGTTCTGCTTTGTTTACGCGTGGCGAAACTCAAGCCTTAGTGGTTGCTACTTTAGGTACTGCTCGTGATGCACAAATTATTGATGCCTTAGCTGGTGAATATAAAGAACCCTTCATGCTGCATTACAATTTTCCTCCGTACAGCGTGGGCGAAACAGGTTTTGTTGGTTCTCCAAAACGACGTGAAATTGGTCATGGCCGTTTAGCAAAACGTGGCGTAGCCGCAGTTCTGCCGAATATGGATGAATTTCCTTATACTATTCGTGTGGTTTCTGAAATCACTGAGTCTAATGGCTCAAGCTCAATGGCTTCAGTCTGCGGTAGTAGTTTGGCGTTAATGGATGCCGGTGTGCCTATTAAATCTCCTGTTGCAGGTATCGCAATGGGCTTGATTAAAGAAGGCGATAACTTTGCGGTTTTATCTGACATCATGGGTGATGAAGATCACTTAGGTGACATGGACTTTAAAGTGGCAGGTTCTGTAGATGGTATTACTGCGCTGCAAATGGATATCAAGATTGATGGCATTACGTCTGAAATCATGAAGTCTGCTTTGGAGCAAGCTAAACACGGTCGTTTGCATATCTTAGGCGAAATGAACAAAGCCTTGGCTAGTACTCGCGATGAGATGTCTGATTTCGCGCCACGTATCATTACCTTTAAAATCGACCCTGCAAAGATTCGTGAAGTTATCGGTAAAGGTGGTGCAACCATACGCAGCATTACCGAGCAAACTGGCGCTAGCGTTGATTTGACTGATGATGGCGTTGTTAAGGTCGCATCTGTTGATAAAGCAGCTGGTGAAGAAGCACGTCGCCTTATTGAAGAAATTACTGCTGAAGTTGAAGTAGGAAAGATTTACGAAGGTAAAGTAGCTAGATTGATGGACTTTGGTGCCTTTGTAACTATACTGCCTGGTAAAGACGGTTTAGTTCATATTTCACAAATTTCAGATGAGCATGTTGATAAAGTTAGCGATCGCTTAAATGAAGGCGACATCGTTAAAGTTAAAGTACTTGAAATTGACCGCCAAGGTAGAGTCAGATTAAGTATCAAAGAAGTAGAGAAAGACGAAGATAAAGAAGCATAATTATCGTAGTCAATAAAAAAGGGCCGAAAGGCCCTTTTTTTGCTTTAGTTATAAGTCCAAAGCGACCTCATCTTAGTAGGCGATAAGTTAATATCGCCACGAGGAGTAAGTTAAGCTACGTTGTTAACCGCAAATGGATGCAAGGCTGTTGCCTTTTCTGCAACCACTTGAGCCGCAGTAGGTGTGCCAGAAATCGCTCGTTTCAAGGCTTCTTTAGTTGCTTCATAGTTAAACTTTTCAATTAAAGCATCATCATCAGCTAACCAATGAATAAACACGCCAACAGATATAAATAAATCATCTGCTTCATCAGCTGGAATAGTACCATCTTCTACGCAATCAGCTACAGCCATAGCAACACCACGTTGCGCTGGACCAAACATTTGTACCGCTTGTTTAGAGCCTTTGATAGTGACTTTATTGAATAAGATAGTGGCCGGTTTAACCATCAAGTTAGGAGCAACAACGGCTAGCAAGGTAGAAAATCCATGCTTGTTATTAGTTAATGCGTTTGCAAATGCTGACTCAGCAACAGAGCCTCTTGGGCCAATGATTAGGTCGATATGAGCAATTTCATTGCCTTCGCCAACTAAAGACTCACCTACGCCTAGTTTGTTAATAAATGCTCGGTTTGAATATTCGCCTGTGCGAAAAAAATTGTAAATGTAATCAGATATAGACATTGCTTTTCTTTTTATGGGTTTGTGAGGGTCATAATTATTATGAATGAGCTTTATTAACGCTGTTATTCAAAGTTAAGTCAATTTGATTTTAAATAAAATCGGTAAAACACTTTAAAAGTATACAGTTAGCTTAAACTTTCGCTGTTAAAGCTCATTTAGGTTGGCAGTATATAAAATTAGTCTGCTAAAAGGTCGTTTATGGAAATAAAGTACTAGGTCTAAAAATGGCAAGGTTAGAGAGACCTGGTGCTTATTGATGATGTTACGCAGCCATTTAGCGGTTTATAAAAAAAGGCTAGCAACTTAAGGTGTGACAGGTATTAGACTTAACCCTTTGCCCTTTGCCCTTTGCCCTTTGCCTTTCGTCTTTCGTCCTTTGTCTG
>CAIVGC010000120.1 GCA_903905335.1 uncultured Methylococcaceae bacterium | reverse complement strand
TTTGGGAACTTCTGCTAACAAAGCAGCTAAGCGTTGATCGGCCTTATGTTGATCTATACTTTTAGGTGGTTCGTATTCTTGAATATTAACCCAGGTTTGCTCACCTTGATAAATATCAATAGCCACCGCATATTCAGGTAAATCAGCATCATAAACGCGATAACAACTAACCGACTGTTGCTTTGCCCAACGAGAAAACTTTTTTAGATTCTTAGTTAAGCGGTTAGCAAACATGTCCGCACCCTCAGGTTCAACATGTTCAGTGCTGACTGTTTCTAGGGCCTGAGTTATTCTATCTTCCTGAGTTTTTGCTTTGGGAATAAAGAATTGGCTATCTTCAATATTTAATCGTAATAACTTACATTCCAAAGCACCATTAAACAAAGTAATAGGTTTTTGTGAACGTATGCCTAAACGAAAACCTAACTCTGGATTACTAATGATCATGGCTGCCTTCCAGCCAACAAAATGAGCTTTTAGAGACTCCCCAAATCTTTTATACAAATCTGAGGTTTCTTGCTCAGTACCTAATCGTTCGCCATAAGGTGGATTGCAGATTAACAAGCCGGGCTTCCAACTACTCGCGGGGCACGCATCTTCAATATCACGACGTTCAACATGAATTTTATGCTGCAAACCCGCATTGGCAATATGAGCTAGCGCCGTATTAACCGTCTGACGATTTTGATCAAACCCTACAATGATAGGCAAGGTTTCAATACCCGTTTTTTTACGCTGTTGCGCTTCAATACGTAATTTTTTCCAGCATTGTGCGTCATGTTTTTTCCAGCCTATAAAGCCAAAATAATCGCGCAACAAGCCTGGCGCATAATCTGCGGCAATCATCGCAGCTTCTAATAACAAGGTACCTGAACCACACATGGGATCAATCAGTGTACCTTGTTGCTTGGCAATCTGTGGCCAACCACAACGCAGCAGCATGGCAGCGGCTAAGTTTTCTTTCATGGGTGCTTTAATATTGACATCCCGATAACCTCGGCGATGTAAGCTTTCACCGGAAAGATCTAAGCTTAGTTGGGCAAGCTCACCCTGTAAATACACATTGATGCGAATACTAGGTTGAGCCGTATCGATACTGGGACGTTGTTGAAACTTTTCCCGCATTTGATCGACAATGGCATCTTTTACTTTTAAGGCACCAAAATGAGTGTTATTGATGGCCTCTGAATTCTTAGCACTGAAACTTACAGCAAAGGTATCATCTGGATTCATATGCTCAAACCAGTCGATCGCTTGAATGCCTTTATAAAGATCCTCTTGGCTTTTAACTTCAAAAGAACTTAAGACCAATAAAATACGATTCGCTGTTCTGGACCACAAACAAGCACGATAAGCGGTCTCCAAGTCACCTTCAAAAGCAACACCCGCCAAAGTCGCTTTGATCTGAGTAATGCCTAAAGACTGCAATTCTTCAGTGAGCAGGGTTTCCATCGCCTTAGGCGTGGTAGCGAACAGTTTATAGGTAGACATATGAGCTAAAGATAAAAGGTGAAAGGCAAAAAAATCACCTGAGCGAATATAGAAGGACGAACAGGTTGAGAGTAGTTATCAATATGGGAAATTAAAACGGTCGGCTTAGTTATACTAAACCGACCGTTTTAGCCTTGAGTCTTTAACCCTTAGCCTTGATTTGTTATTGAATTTTGATAAGCTCTACATCAAATATTAACGTTGCATTAGGAGAAATTGGGCCCGCACCTTGCGAACCATAAGCCAAATCAGCGGGAATATAAAAACGGTATTTTGCGCCAACTGTCATTAACTGTAGACCTTCAGTCCATCCTGAAATCACTCTATTTAATGGAAATGAAGTCGGTTCACCACGACTATATGAGCTATCAAACTCCTTACCATCCAACGTTGAACCTTTATAATGTACCGTAACATTATCAGTTGCCGATGGAGATGTAGTACCTGTACCTGGTGTCAATATTTCATATTGCAGTCCGCTTGCAGTCGTTACGATATTTGCTTTTTTAGCATTCTCTAATAAGAATGCAGCACCTTCTGCTTTATTTTCTGCGGGTGAGGTAGCATTAGCTATTGAAAACATGGTAATTCCTATAATTAAAGCGGTGATAATTGAAATAACTTGAATTTTTGTCAAGGTGTCACCTTATTGTTGATATGAATGATCGGCTATTTTAGCAAAGAATAACTGTAAGTTATCAATTGATTTCACAGCCCTCTAATTGATTTCTAAAAAGTCTAGCACGATTAGCGACTTTTTCTGCGATCCGAGTTAAGCCGGCTTTATTTAAATAGGTTCTACGCTTATAACCAGCGTTACCTTCGTGATAAGCTAGGTATAGGTTTTTTGCATCGCCTTTAGGTATACCCAATTGATTATGACTTACTGCACAATACCAACCAATAAAATCACTGGCATCGCCAAAATCATCACGATCAGCCATCCAACTGCCCGTTTTATCCAGATAGTCTTGCCAAGTCTTATCTAAAGCCTGTGCATAGCCATAAGCACTAGTCGGCCTAAACCAAGGAATAAATCCTAACAACCAAACCCGAGAAGGCTTAGCATCCGCCACAAAATGCGACTCTTGATGCATAATTGCCATTTGTACCGGAATAGGTACTCCCCATTTCTGATAGGATTGCTGAGCATCTGCATACCAATCATCTTTTTCTTTAAACGTAGCGCATAAATTATCGATATTTCTTGGAGGCATAGCCGTACAAGCGGTCAATAGACATAATAAAAAAACTATTACTATTCTTTTCATAGAGGCTTAATCATGGCAAAGTGAGCTATTACCGCTAAGCACAAGATCTAATAACATGGTCTTAAATTGCTGCTCTTAGGTAATTGTTATATTATTACATCAGAACCTAAAATCTGGCTATATGAATGACGTCACAAACCGAATTGAATCAATATCCTTCCGAACATAATCACAATCAGTGTGTCAACGTTGCCTTAAGTACCGCTCAATCTTTATGTAATCAACGCGGTGTACTGTTAACGACTATAAGATATCAGGTTCTATCTCTTATTTGGGAAAGTCATAAAGCCGTCAAAGCCTACGAGTTATTAGATAGGTTAAGACCCTTACAAGCCGCCGCAAAACCAGCAACTATCTATAGAGCCTTGGACTTTCTAATTGAACAAGGCTTGATTCATCGCGTAGAAAGCCTTAATGCTTTTGTCGGCTGTCGCTGTTCAGATCAACAGCACGAACAACTTTTATTCATTTGTAAGCTCTGTGAACAAGTCGATGAACGTCCCGCCACTGATGTCATGACTGCTTTATTAGACGAGTCAAAACAAGCCGGCTTTTTGGTTCATAGTAAAGCTATTGAAATTCATGGTATTTGCGCCAACTGTAGCACTAAAGTTGGCACAACTTAAACGCGTCCTATTCTCCTCATTTAAGGCGATTAAATCATGAGCACAAGCCCTCATACGTCACACAGCAAACACCAAACACTGTATATCGCCATAGCCTTGATTACAGGCATTATAGTGGGCGAACTGCTTAATCTAACGCTACATGATCTTAGCCATCCGAATACGGCACTCAATCAGATACTTTCATTCTTTACAGCATTAACCGATATTTTCTTACGTCTGATAAAAATGATAATTGCCCCGTTGGTTTTTTCAACACTGGTTGTTGGTATGGCTAAAATGGGTAATATTCAAACAGTGGGCCGTATCGGTCTCAAAGCCATGCTCTGGTTTTTTTCAGCTTCATTTTTCAGTTTATTGTTAGGCATGTTATTGGTGAATGTATTTGAACCCGGCCATGCTTTACATATCGCCTTACCAGAAATCGGGGCGACAACCGGCTTACCACCTACGCAACCCACGCTCACTAATCTGGTCGCACATCTATTTCCTAAAAGCATCGTTGAAGCGATGGCCACTAATGATATTTTGCAAATTGTGGTCTTTTCCATGTTCTTTGGCTTAGCTTGTGCAGCTATCGGCGACCTAGCTAAACCAGTGGTTATGCTATTAGATTCTTTAACGCACATTATGCTGAAAATGACCGGTTATATCATGCATTATGCACCGGTTGCGATATTTGCGTCGATGGCGTCGGTAGTCGCTGTACAAGGTATAGGGATATTATTAGCTTATGGCAGCTTTATAGGTGAATTTTATTTAGGACTGTTCTTACTTTGTACTGCGCTCACGGGTGTCGGCTTTATCTTTTTAAAGATCCGAGTATTTTCCTTGTTAAGACATATACGAGAACCTATGCTACTAGCGTTTGGAACCGCTAGTAGCGAAAGCGCTTACCCTAAATTATTACAACAATTAGAACGTTTTGGCTGTGATGAAAAAGTCTGTGGCTTAGTCTTACCTTTAGGTTATTCCTTTAACCTTGATGGCAGCATGATGTATATGACCTTCGCAGTGTTATTCATTGCTCAAGCTTATGGTATTGATATGGCTTTAAGCGACCAATTATTTATGCTGCTGGTATTATTATTTACCAGCAAAGGTGTTGCCGGTGTTCCTAGAGCTTCGTTAATTGTTATCGCTGCAACCTTATCTCAGTTTAATATCCCTGAAGCAGGTTTATTACTCTTATTAGGCATAGACCAGATTTTAGATATGGGACGCAGCGCAACCAATGTATTTGGCAATAGTATTGCTGCTAGTTTGGTAAGCAAATGGGAAAAAGCCTTACGTTAAGTTAAACGCAATCACCATACTCCAATGTTAACAAACGGCAATCAAAGAACGTTTGGGGTATCTGAGTACTAATATAAAACCGCAAGATAAACTCTAGCAATAAATAAAAAGTCAGCGTTCGCGCTACGCTACTGAGCAATTTGAAACGGGTATTTTGTGAACAAACCCAAACAGAACGAACCCACCAAACTATGGGTAGCAACAACATACCATGTACCGTTTTCCAACTAGCAATCGTATAAGTTTCGGACATTGCGCGGTAATCAATATAATAAAGTATGACATTAACGACTACAAAAAAAGGCCAAAAAGCCCGCCATAATGAACTTTCACCTGCCCAAGCTGAATATAATGTTTGATACCAACTATTAGCTGAGCAATCACGCCAAGTGCTTTTAACCGCCGGCGTATAACAATACACCAGCAAAAATAGAACGGCCAAAAAAATACTCGCTTCAAGCTGAGAAAATAACTGAGTATATGTAAAAATGATCGGTAAGGTTTTAATAAACATGAAATTTTAACTCCTTAACTGACTATAAATCTGTACTTGCCGCCTTATTAAACCATTAGAACTTCAAAAACAGTGAGTAACTATAATAAATGAAGTCATCAAACATCTACAAGATTTTTATATACACAGCACTACCCTGTGAAGCCAAAGCTTTTATTGAGCATAACAAACTCAAAAAAGATCTGGAAGTACACGCCTTCGCCGTTTATTTAAATAATGATATCTGCCTTGCCGTTACAGGCTTAGGTAAAAGCGCTATGGCCGCCGCCGTGGCTTATACCCAAGCTCGCTATACCTCAAGTGCACATCCGGTTTTAGTCAATATCGGCATAGCAGGACATCAACATCACGCCTTAGGCGAGTTATTTTTAATCGATAAGATCACTGACATCGATAGTCAAAAAAGCTACTACCCCGCCCTGATTACGACCGCACCGTGTCGCCGCGCCAACCTTCAAACCGTATCTAAGCCACAACTCGACTATCATGCTTCGGAACTGTGCGATATGGAAGCTTCTGCTTTCTATGAAACAGCGGTACGCTTTAGTTCTAGTGAATTGATCTTATGTTTAAAAGTGATTTCAGATAATCAAGATTCATCAATAGCTGCGATTAATGCGAAACAAGTTAATGCATTGATGGCAGCACACCTTTTTACTATTGAAGCATTGCTCATACAGACTAATGCACTGGCAGATTCAATTACCATACCTGAACCTCAACTATTTAATGAACTGATACAACGTTATCATTTTACCGCTCAGCAACGTCAGCAATTAAAAAACCAATTAGTACGCTGGGATGTCTTAAGCCATCAGCAAGCCTTAGCGCTAGAGGATACGAATTTTATTAATGGTAAAGACGTGTTGCTCTGGCTAGAGTCGCGAATTAATGCACTAGACTTTACTTTATAGCCCTCAACTCATAACTCCTAAGGCGTAATTGCTTAGCGTATTACACCACATGATTAACACTCATAGTCACATGTCGCAATCACGTTCACTATTAACAAAGCCAATACTTGGAGCCATAGACAATCAGAAAATCTGGCTACCAATTTAATAAGCACAGACAAAGGACGAAAGGCGAAGGGTTAAGTCTAATACCTGTCACGCCTTAAGTTGCTAGCCTCCTAGGCTTAGTCTTTCGCCCTGAACCTTTCGTCTGCGCTGAAGCTGTCCCGCTTTAAGTTGGTAGCCAATATTCACAAACTGTCATGCTATCTGGGTTTGGGCAACTTAGTCTGTAAAGACGCTGCATAATTCGAGCTCAGCGTTATCTTTTGCACTCGGGTGGAGTTGTGAGTTATTACGCTGGGTGTGTACAGAGCAGACGAGTGATTAAAAATCTAGCTGGTCGTTAAAGGAATGATATTACTGCTTGTGCAATTAGCGCACAAAACTATATCAGTGACAGTCTCCAGTGTATTTTGTTGATCAGCACTGCTCTAATCGTTAACAGCTTAATTATAAAACCAACGATCAGCAATCCCGTCGCTGATATCGAAGTTGCTAAAACCTACCTTGGGACTTTGTTTCGGCAACTTAGCAACGATAGTGGTCGGCAAGATCATTCTATCGGCTGCACTGGCAGGAAAATAAGTTTGATTGACTAACAATTAGCTCATCTACTAAACTACAA
>CAIVGC010000119.1 GCA_903905335.1 uncultured Methylococcaceae bacterium | reverse complement strand
TACGACAGCTGGTCTTCTTGAAGCACAACAGCAAGCTGACTTATTGGGTATACGCCTAATTCCAGGTATAGAGCTTTCTACAAACTGGCAAAACAAATGTTTGCATATTGTGGGCTTGGGTATAGATTCCAACTACGCACCCTTAGCTAATGCCACGCATTTATTACAAAGTACGCGCCTAGAGCGTGCCGAAAAGATCGCCTTAAAGCTAGAACAAAAACGAATTCCAGGTGCCTTGCTAGCGGTAAAAGAAGCTGCCGGTGACGGCATGATTACGCGCAGTCATTTTGCTGATTTTTTATTAGCGCAGCATCACGTCTCGACTCAGCAAGAAGCTTTTGATCGTTATCTGGCCAAAGGCAAGTCGGCTTATGTTTCGACTTCATGGGCTGAATTGGAAGTGGCTGTCAAGTGGATTACTGAGTCAGGAGGTGTGGCTGTATTGGCCCACCCCTTGCGTTATAAGCTAACGACTAATTGGATGAATCGTCTGTTAACGGCTTTTAAAGCAGCGGGAGGCTTAGGAATAGAGGTTATTACCAGCAGAATGAATCCTGATGAATTACGACGTGTAACAGATTATGCTAAACGCTTTGACTTAACGGGCTCTGTCGGCTCTGATTTTCACAACCCATCTAATCCATGGGTAGAGTTAGGTCGACTGCCAGCATTGCCTAATGGTATCAAGCCCGTCTGGGAATTACTTAACTGAAGTTACGAACCATACACCGGTTTATAAAAATATAATGAGATCGCTATCGCGACGGTTATTTTAATCGGGTTATCGCACCCGAAGGCGAGATACTTTCTTTTGCGCAGCCTTTAGAAAGTATCTAAAGAAAAGGCGGCTCGATTACTGCTGTTTCCTGCCCTCCTAGCGCCGCGCGGCATCCATGCCGCGGCCCTTCCGGATAATCCCAACAAAACCTGCGGTGCTCAGCGCGGTAAACGAGAGTGAAGCGACCTTACTGCTTAACTCAGTTACTAAATTGAAACAGTTTAGGTTAACGTTAAGCTGCTAAAGCGCTAAACTAATCTCGCAAGGTTTGATTTAAATATTAGATTTTTGGGTGACAGATGTATTCAGTTATGAGCTAATAGACAGCAGTTCAATAGAATTTAATAACCTTAGGTAGATTATTTCTGACCTAAACATAATGTTAAAGGTAATAACATGAAAAATGGATTATTACTCGTTGCTGTTTCGTCTTTTTCTTTATTTGGGTGTTCAACGCTCAATGTTAGTCAGCCGAGTAGTCAGCTTGTTTCTAATGTTGAAGCACCACTTAAAGCTGACTTAAAAGTTGGACAACGAATATCAGGTACCGCTAAAACGATTCAAATTCTTGGTCTATTTGACTTTGGACCTAATAAATTCGCCGATGGCGTAAATTACGGGACGGGTGGACAAATAAGTTTATTCGATTCATTTTCAGCCATTAAAGCGGCGGCTGCTTATGAAGCTATCAGTACTTCACATGCTGATGTTATTATTGCGCCGCGTTATGCGATTGATACCAAAAACTATTTTTTATTCAAAACAACCATAGCAACGGTGAGCGGTTATAAGGGTACTTTAAATAGTGTTAGTAATCATTATCCAGAAACAACTGAAGTCATAAAAATCAGTGCTCCAAAGCTAAATCAAGTGCCAGTTGCAGTTCCAGTGCCCGAAAAAAACATCAAGCAAAAAAAAAAATAAACACCAGTTCCTTGGAGCCAAATAGCGACGTATCTATTCAGGGTGATGTTTCTAGCTTGATAGTACAAAGGCCAGTAACAACCACCTTTGACTTGGATATTGAAAATGGCATCGCTTATCTTCCAAATGACTATAAGCCATATACTGGAACCTATACTAAAGCTCATCCTGTTGAAAAGAAAATACAGATTTTAGATGTAAGCACTAACGAATCAGTTACAACTGAAACTGAAAAAAAAATATATATGGAAATTAGTTACAAAGATGGCAAAAAAGATGGGCCATCAATCATGTGGGACGAAAATGGACGTAAAATTGGTCAATTGAATTATAAGGACGGTAAACGTATTGAATAAATGCCCGATGTTATCCACAAAAGCAGTCTATAAGTCGGGCATTATTGATAATGATTTTCTTGTCAGGTTTATGTACTCTAACGTAACTTTAGATTGATTGAAATTAAGCCATTATTATTTCTGTACTAGTGATGGTTGTTTTTGAAAATACCAGGTCTCGTACTACCACAAACTATTTGACCTCTAGCTAATTAAAAAAAGGCGATTAACTTATGACTACAGAAGAAATATTACCTACTTCCTTGGAAGATGCTCAAGGAAGAAATCCTCTTGAATTTCCATTCGGATTTTATATTGAAGACGATTATGAGCAAAGTAGTGGCGGTAGTTTCTTTTGGTATAAGGCCGAAAAAGAACGGCAACATGCTATACAGCATGATTTAATTGATGAGTTGTTTGAGGGTAATAATGATGACATACAAGCACTAAAAGCCGAAATGGCCGCTATTATTGAGGAATATAAGGCCGGCGAATCAGATGACTTATTAAATAGCTTAAATAAAATTTTAGGTGATATTGATGTACAGCTACAGTTTATTGGCACTTTTGAAGAGCTCTGTAAAAGCAAAAATGAGTGGCCTAAGTATTTTAGAGAGTTTTACCGTGAAGAGTACCTAGAAGATATAGAAGATATTCCGTCTAAAAAATTGCAAAGTTCAATTAAGAAAGCAGAGCAACATGATTTTGCAGATTATGTTTCAGATTACTTAATTTAAAGTATTGATGTTCTTTTCGATGGGGTGATTTTGTAGTCTGGTTTGTAAAGAGCGATTAATGATTTGCGGTAAAAGATACTTAAAGCCATCTGCTAGAAAAGACTAGCGGCGCTCTGTGATAGGTCGATTTCAATTGGATGGATCTTTAATACAGACAAAGCCTTTTAAAAATGACATTACTAATTTAGGCGCTATGTAAATCAATGAGTGATATCTATCTAGTTGATTTACATGGGGTAATGTAAGGTCTGTTGCTGGCGATAACTAGTGGTTGATTCACTAAAAGCAAAAAAAATGGCCGTTTTACGGCAACAAACATGCAATCATTGGCTGTCGATAGGCATTCGTCACCTTAAAATTATAATTTTGTCTAACACGAATCGGAATTTGCAGTGCCCGATTCTGAGTTAAGAGCGACGAATCGGTATGCTTAGGCCTCGTGATTAGCCATCGTAGTGATCAATACGGACGACTATTGATTGCTAAGTGCCGCTAAAATATTTTTTTCGGCGATTTCTGACTAAATAAATGGCAATCAGGCTTGAAAAAATTGATATCTTGCCTTCTAAATACTGAAAAGACGTCACCAGATTGCCATTTTTCTGCGATAAAATCCCCATCAAACTTCGCCAAACTTAATTATTTATTTATGTAACAAAGGTTATTTCTTGACTTATGCTTACATTGGAATATAGTCAGTCCACCCACATAAGATATACGCTATTATTGGCCTACAGCGGTACCTGCGTAACACTTAACTGTACTACCTGACTCCTCCCGTCGACAACACGTAAACTTTCCCTTTTGAAAATGGGAAGCTGAATACGTGTGTTTTTTTGCTAGTTTCCATGCCACTAATAGTCCTGTGTGTTTTTCTTATCATATTTAATGGAGTACCTGTATGCAAGCTAAGCTTATTACTACCTTCGATCACCTGAGTGAAGCAGGTTTTTTGGCCAAATCCGGCATTATTGTTATCAGCTTAACGGCAAATACTCATTATCCTGAGCCTTGGGTAGTACAAGTTCCCACGTTAGCGCAATTGAATACTGCCTACACGGATTATTTGGACTGCTACCAGGCTGCGATTAATCATGACAGTCTTAAAATAGCCCTGCGTATTAGTGCTAGGCAAACGCTAACCGAGCAATTAAAGCGCTTGATCCCTTATTTGGAGTTGGTGGCACAAGGCGATACTTTTATTCTAGCCACGACAGGCTATGATCTGCGCAAAGACATTGTGCGTGGTGGTTTTGACACATTACCTGCACCTGAGGATTTTCGGGTTTCACATGGTGCAAAAAGCGGGAGTCTTGATATTCATATCGCCAAACTTATTGGTGCTGGCAGTTATGAAGTGCAAATCACAAAAAGCGATCCTTCCATCGAGGCCAACTGGCAACATGCGCTATCATCATTAATCTCCGCGCATATCCTGTTAGAAGGTCTGACACCTGGGCAAATCTATTGGGTACGTCTACGTGGTATTGGCAGTTCTGGCGCAGGTGTATGGACTGAGCCAGTGAGTATGATTGTTGATTGAAATATCACTAAAAGATGCGCCGCTTTGTGTGGGCGCATCTGTCGTTGAGCTTCTTGAGAGTTATTTATGACAAAAAAACGATACCTTTCAAGGCATCTGTACCTATATGACGTTCTTGTTGAAGCAGTTTTATAATCAGGTGGATGTTTGCCTGGTTATTGATCTTCAAGAACTGCAAGATAACATAGAGCAACCAGCGCGTTGTCTTGCCCATTCAGGGCGTTTTTCTGCAAAAACTTCATTGCCAGGTTGTTCAGTATAGGGGTGGCGTAAACACTCTAGTAACTCGTTAATTAGGGTGAAATCACTTGTTTCAGCTTTATCTATCGCTAGTTGCGCGAGATAGTTACGTAACACATATTTAGGGTTGACTGAGTTCATGCGTGTTTTTCGCTCTTCATCAGAGTTGTCATCTTGTTGTAGGCGATTTATATACTGTTTAAGCCACAGCAGAAGATGAGCTTTGTAATCGGCAGTCAATTGTTCTGGCCTATAGTAGGCAGTCATTAACGGTAAGATCAAACTCTCGTCATCGTCGTGAGTTTGCGTTGATATCATCGCTAATTGCCGATAGAATAGCGTCATGTCGGTTTCAACGCGTTGTAATAAGGCGATTAAGTCGCTAAACAAGCTTTCATCTGATTCTGGCTTATAGCAAATTAAGCCCAATTTGTCAGCCATCATGGTTTGCCAGCCTTGTTCAAATGTTGTGGTATAAACGTTAAGAGCCGCTTGCAAGGGTTCTACCTGTTCAATCAGTGGATATAGTGCATTAGCCAGTTGACCTAAATTCCAGAAAGCTATTTCTGGCTGGTTGCCAAAACGATAACGTCGATGTTCGGCATCAGTGGTGTTAGGTGTCCAGTTGGGATCATAGTTTTCTAGCCAACCATATGGGCCGTAATCAATGGTTAAACCTAATATGGACATATTGTCGGTATTCATCACGCCATGTACAAAACCTACGCGTTGCCAATGTACAATCATTTCAGCGGTTTTTTGACAGATTTCTGTAAACCAAGCCAGATAAACAGTAGGGGAGGGTATACCTAAGTGTGGATGATGCATACTAATAGTGTGATCCGCTAGGTGTTTTAATAAAGTATGATCACGCCGCGCCGTTAAGATTTGAAAGCTACCAAAGCGCGTAAAGCTAGGAGCTACGCGGCAAACCACAGCGCCTGGCTCTGCTTTTCGATTGCCGTTGTAAAACATATCTCTGATAACCGATTCGCCAGTTAAGGTAAGGCTTAAGGCTCTGGTGGTAGGTACTCCTAAGTGATGCATGGCTTCACTGCATAAAAACTCACGGATAGAGGAACGTAGCACGGCTAAGCCATCGGCTGTTCTGGAATAGGGCGTAGGGCCAGCGCCTTTAAGTTGTAAGGCCCAGCGTTCGCCCTTGCTATTGATGATTTCGCCTAAATTAATGGCGCGGCCATCACCGAGCTGACCTGCCCAATGACCAAATTGATGTCCTCCATAGCATAGAGCATAAGACTCCATGCCCTTGGATAAACGGTTGCCGGTAAATACCTCGGTAAAGTCTTCGCTGAGGCAGAGTTCGGGTGATAAATCGAGTAGTTCAGCAACTTCATGTGCATAAGCGACTCTTAGTGGTTTAGCTACTTTAGTCGGTAATACGGGTGAGTAACATGCATCAAACACCTGGCGAGGATAATTATGAGTTTCAGTATCGCAGGGCAAATCGCGAATAAAGTGGTTATCAAAGCTTAAGTCATCAAGCTGGGTGAGCTGTTGTATAGTATTCATGGATTGAGATTCGTTGTCATTAGCGCCTAGTTGGTGATAGATTATCACAAATTAATTGATTGCTATGTTAGTGGCGCCATCAAATAGCTAATGGCTTTGAATCGTTTAAAAATAAAGACTGTATTTGTGTGAGTCGGAGTGGGTAATAAAAATAAGACCCATAAATACAAACTTAGATTATAGTTATACAACCTAAAAGTATATTTCTATCCTTTGTCTCCCTCATTGCAGTCACAACAAAAATCATTTTTTTTCAAAATTAACTACGCGTTAGGTATTGTTTGTTTGTGGGCAGCAGTAATTAAGTGTGTTTATGCAGAAGAAATAAAAGACACAAATCTCCTGATTAAAACAAGCGAGAGTCAAGTCGAGGCCTTCAATAGTCAGCAAAAAAAAGAATCTCCGTTGCGTACTGTTGGGATTGATAGGGCGAATTTCCCAAACAGTGCATATACCCTTTTACAAGGCGATTTTATTTTGGAAGTAAATCCGGTTGGGTCTACAGGTGCTTATTTGAAATTCCCAAGTACGGTTAATTTAGGTGGTTATCTTGTACGCTATGGGCTCATAGATCGTATTGAACTAAGGTTAATATCAAATGGTTATACTGAAACGACTAACTATATACATGAAACTTACCCTTTAAACATTAATACCACTTACCATACCTATGGCTTTAATCCTTTAAATTTCGATACAAAAATTCATTTGTGGGATGAGCGCAGTGCCTATCATTTGCCCGCAGCTGGATTTGAGTTTCAGTGGCAATCCAATGTGTTAGCCTCAGCGAGTCGTCAAGGCCCTACTGAACCAAATTTTAGTCTCAATTTTGATCAACAATTGCCTTTTGATATAGGCTTTGAATATAACATTGGTATTCAGCGTTTAAGCGGCCAAGGTGGTATAGGTTATCAACCTTGGCGTCCCTTGGCTTCATGGTCTTTTCAGCACGATATTGTTAAGGACTTGGCTTTTTTTGTTAATGGCCGCTACAATGATTTGAATCTTCCTGCTGTATCAGAATCAATCAACAATATCATTATTACTCATCGGGCTATTACCAATAGTCCACACATGGTCGGTGCTGGTATGGCATGGACTGTTAATGATTATATCGGTATCTATTGGAATGCCGCAGCAGGTGTTACTTCATCAAGCCCCGCCTATCAAGTTTATACTGGATTTGCTTGGACGCCTTAAAGCTTACTTGTCATAAAATAAAAATCTTTAATAGCATAACTATTGATGCGCGCTTTATCAGGCAATAAGGATAGCGGTAGTTTTAGTGTGTCTTGTTGATTGGAATTAATTGGGAAAATGATTTCACTATAATGGGAATGTATTTCACTAACTGATGTTACGCAGTAACGTCTTTTTATTCTCGTTTGCCGCGCGGCAGGAAGCCCTCAGACAAAACCGAGGCGCGCAGGAAGAAGTGGTAATCGAGCCGCCTTCGGGTGCGAAAACTCGATTAACACATCGTCGCGATAGCGATCTCATTATTTGTTTTTTATAAGCCTCTGAATGGCTGCGTAACATCAGTCACTAATGCTTATCTTGTTCATTTTTTTAAGCTCCCGTAACTTATTGTTTTATATTTGGGACTGTTTGCAGGTGCATTAGTCTGTAATTGGGTTTTAACTTTCTGTTCGGTATGACGAGTTACACATACTTGTATATAAGGATGAATGTAGAGGCAGGGAGCGATAATAAAGCAGTGCGTTATTACTTTTCTGCAGATTAATTGAATGCTTTAATAGTGGCATTATCAATCAGCTTATGGCTTAGCGTCGAGTATGAATAAAGCTTACAGAAAGTAGCTATTTATGAGTTTTTACATGAAATAGCACTTATGCTATTCTAGCCAGTAAAATCAAAAGACACAGGTATTGATGTGTTTTGTTTCACGAAAATAAAAGCGCCCTAGAATATAGAGAACATAATGACCGAATCAAATAGTATTCAAGAGACAGTGCAAGCCGTTATCACTACGCTCAAAGACAAGCCAGGAGCTCTTTTACCGATACTTCATGGTATCCAAGATGCCTTAGGTTATATTCCCGCCGATAGTGTGCCGGCAATAGCTCAAGGACTCCATCTTTCTCGTGCCGAAGTGCATGGTGTGATTAGTTTTTATCATTATTTTCGTGATACCCCACCGGGTAAACATACCGTGCATATTTGTCGCGCTGAATCTTGCCAAGCGATGGGCGGTAAACAATTGGAACAACATGCAAAAGAGCAGTTAGGCATTGATTATCATGAAACGACTGCCGATGGTCAATTTTCATTAGAGCCAGTGTATTGTTTAGGAAATTGTGCTTGTTCGCCGGCTATACAAGTCGGTGAAAATATTTATGGCAGAGTATCACCACATAGTTTTGACGCTATTATTAATGAAAAGAAGGAGCTGGCATGAGTATCACTGTTTATGTGCCCTGTGATTCCAGTGCCGTTTCATTAGGTGCTGATCGTATTGCTGCCGCTATCACGCAAGAAGCGCAAAAAAGAAATATCAGTATTAACTTAATACGTAATGGTTCCAGAGGATTATATTGGCTGGAGCCTTTAGTTGAAGTTGTAACCGACGCAGGTCGCATCGCTTATGGTCCTGTCCAAGTCAGTGATGTCAGTGCTTTGTTTGACGCTGATTTCCTGCATGGTGGTGCACATACATTGGCATTGGGCGCTATTGAAGAGTTTTTTTATCTTAAAAAACAACAGCGTTTAACCTTTGCTCGTATTGGTAAAACCGATCCTATTAGTCTTGATGATTATCTGGATAATGACGGTTACAGTGGCTTAAACAATGCTTTAAAGCAGACACAAGCTGATATCGTTAAAGCGGTAACAGATTCTGGTTTACGTGGACGTGGCGGCGCTGCCTTCCCTACTGGTATCAAATGGAATACCGTTTTAAACACAGCCTCTGAGCAAAAATACATCATCTGTAATGCCGATGAGGGTGATTCGGGTACTTTCTCAGATCGTATGGTCATGGAAGGCGATCCCTTTGTATTAATTGAAGGTATGACTATTGCTGGACTTGCTGTAGGTGCTAACCAAGGCTATATCTACTTAAGAGTAGAATATCCTCATGCTCATATCGCCCTAAATGCCGCTATTGAAAAAGCCTATGCAGCGGGTTACTTAGGCGATGATATCCAAGGCAGCGGTAAAGCCTTTCATCTTGAGGTTCGTTTAGGTGCAGGTGCTTATATTTGCGGTGAAGAAACTTCATTAATGGAAAGCTTAGAAGGTAAGCGTGGCTTAGTTCGCTTTAAACCCCCATTACCCGCCATTAGTGGTTTGTTTGGTCAACCTACAGTGGTTAATAATGTTATTTCCTTAGCGTCTGTGCCTATTATTCTTGATAAAGGTGGCGATTATTATCGCGATTTCGGTATGGGTCGTTCACGCGGCACTTTGCCTTTACAATTAGCTGGCAATATCAAACACGCCGGTTTGGTTGAATTGGCCTTTGGTTTGACCTTGCGTGAACTGCTCTATGACTTCGGTGGTGGTTCTGCCTCAGGACGTCCTATAAAGGCAGTGCAAGTGGGCGGCCCCTTAGGCGCTTATTTACCTGAATCACAATTTGACACGCCTTTAGATTATGAAGCCTTTGCTGCCAATTGGACCGTTTTAGGTCATGGTGGTGTGGTGGTTTTTGATGATACAGCCGATATGGCTGCATTAGCGCGTTACAACATGGAATTTTGTGCTATTGAATCCTGCGGTAAATGCACACCTTGTCGCATTGGATCTACTCGTGGCACGGAAGTTATCGATGAAATTATTAATGGCCACGAAATCAGCAAAAATATTCCTTTGCTGCGTGATCTTTGTAATACCTTACTTAACGGTTCGCTTTGTGCATTAGGCGGCATGACTCCCTATCCAGTCTTAAGTGCGTTAAATCATTTTCCCGAAGATTTCGGTGTGACTGATACCACTGACGCAGCCTGATAACGACACAAGGAATCCATTATGAGCATTAATAAAGAACAAGATTTCGGTACGCCTGCCAGTACGGCACTTGAACAAGTCACACTGGAAATTGACGGTTTTAAAGTCACCGCCCCCGCTGGCACCTCTATTATGAGAGCCGCCGCCAGTATAGGAATTGATATTCCTAAATTATGCGCTACGGACAGTATCGAGCCTTTTGGTTCCTGTCGGCTTTGTGTGGTACAAATTGAAGGTGGACGCGGTATGCCGGCTTCTTGTACGACACCGGTTGCCGAAGGTTTAAAAGTCAGCACCCAAAATCAAAAGTTAGCTGACGTACGTCGTGGTGTGATGGAATTGTATATTTCCGATCATCCCTTAGATTGCTTAACCTGTTCAGCGAATGGCGATTGCGAATTGCAAGATATGGCAGGGGCGGTAGGTTTACGTGAAGTACGTTATAACCCTATTGAAACGCATTTAAATGCCATTAAAGATGAAAGTAATCCGTACTTTAGTTTTGATCCTAGCAAATGTATAGTTTGTTCGCGTTGCGTTAGAGCTTGTGAAGAAACCCAAGGTACTTTTGCTTTAACCATTGATGGTCGTGGGTTCGATTCTAAAGTGTCACCTAGTCAGAACGAAGCTTTTATGGATTCGGAATGTGTTTCTTGTGGCGCATGCGTACAAGCGTGTCCAACAGCGACCTTAATGGAAAAATCAGTCATTGATCATGGTCAACCTGAGCATGCTATCGTCACAACTTGCGCGTATTGTGGTGTCGGTTGTTCGTTTAGAGCGGAAATGAAAGGCGAGCAAGTGATACGCATGGTGCCTAATAAAGACGGCAAAGCCAATCATGGTCATTCTTGTGTTAAGGGTCGTTTTGCCTTTGGATATGCTACGCATAAAGATCGCATCACTAAACCCATGATACGTGCCAGCATTAAAGATGCTTGGCAAGAAGTCAGCTGGGAAGTTGCGATTAATCATGCTGCCTCTGAGTTAAAGCGCATACAAGCCAAATATGGCAAAGATGCCATCGGTGGTATTACTTCTTCACGTTGCACGAATGAAGAAGTTTATATTATGCAAAAATTGATACGAGCAGGTTTTGGTAACAATAATGTAGATACCTGTGCGCGAGTTTGTCATTCACCGACCGGTTATGGTCTTAAACAAACCTTTGGTGAATCATCAGGTACGCAAGATTTTGATTCTGTGATGAAAGCTGATGTTATTTTAGTCATGGGCGCTAATCCAACAGACGGGCATCCAGTGTTTGGCTCTATGATGAAAAAGCGTCTGCGTCAGGGTGCTAAACTCATTGTTATCGATCCGCGTGAGATTGATCTAGTTAATAATAGCCCTCATATACAGGCTGATTTCCATCTGAAATTGCGTCCAGGTACCAATGTTGCATTAATCAGCGCCTTAGCCCACGTTATCGTCACGGAGCAGTTAATGGACAATAACTTTGTTAATGAACGTTGTGATGTCGGTTCATTTGATAAATGGAAAACCTTTGTAGGTCAAGAGCAGTATTCACCTGAAGCAACTGCGTCTATTACCGGTGTTCCCGCTGATGAAATGAGAGCTGCGGCCAGACTTTATGCGACCGCAGGTAACGCGGCTATTTATTATGGCTTAGGTGTGACTGAACACAGTCAAGGTTCTACCACAGTTATTGGTATTGCTAATTTGGCAATGGCGACGGGCAATTTGGGTCGTGATGGCGTAGGTGTGAATCCTTTACGTGGACAAAATAATGTTCAGGGTTCTTGTGATATGGGTTCATTTCCGCATGAATTTCCAGGTTATAGACATGTTTCTGATGAACAAACGCATCGTTTGTTTGAAGATGCTTGGCAGGCTGAATTAAGCTGGGAACCGGGTCTGCGTATTCCTAATATGTTTGATGCGGCTATGGATAAAAGCTTCATGGGCTTGTACTGTGAAGGTGAGGATATTGCTCAATCTGATCCTGATATCCAGCACGTCCATGCGGCCTTACGTGCGATGGAATGCGTTATTGTTCAGGATATATTTCTAAATGAAACCGCAAAATTTGCGCATGTGTTTTTCCCCGGCTCATCTTTTTTAGAAAAAGATGGTACCTTTACCAATGCTGAGCGCCGTATTTCACCTGTGCGTAAAGTCATGTCACCCTTAGCTGGATATCAAGATTGGGAAGTGACTCAAATGCTTTCCAATGCCATGGGTTATGCTATGAATTACAGTCATCCATCAGAAATTATGGCTGAAATTGCTAGTCTGACACCTTCATTTACCGGTGTGAGTTATGAAAAAATTGATCAACTAGGCAGTATACAATGGCCGTGTTATGACGAGGCCTCAACAGGCACGCCTATTATGCACGAACAGACTTTTATGCGTGATAACGGTAAAGGTTTATTTATGTTAACTGAATATGTTGCAACTGAGGAACGTGTTACCAAGAAATTTCCTTTGATTCTGACTACGGGTCGTATCTTGTCGCAATACAATGTCGGGGCGCAAACGCGTCGCACCGAAAATAATGCTTGGCATTCTGAAGACAGATTAGAAATTCATCCACACGATGCAGAAGATCGTGGTTTAAAAACCGGTGATTGGGTAGGTATTAAAAGTCGTGTCGGTGAAACCGTATTAAGAGCGCTAGTAATTGACCGAGTACAACCGGGTATTGTTTACACGACTTTCCATTTTCCAGAGTCTGGCGCTAATGTCATTACTACCGATAATTCAGATTGGGCGACCAATTGCCCAGAATATAAAGTGACGGCCGTGCAAGTGAGTAAGGTTAATCAGACCTCTGAATGGCAAGAAGAGTATCAGGCCTTTTCAGATAC
>CAIVGC010000118.1 GCA_903905335.1 uncultured Methylococcaceae bacterium | reverse complement strand
TTCAGCTTCAACAAAATCATCGATATCAACCACGCCTTCGGTATGCTCCATATCCGCTCTAACTCTGTTCGCCACTTTAATAATATCGTTATATTCGGCTTCTGGTGGTCCATAAACCTCAGCGACTAGCGTCGATAATACCGGTGGCCCCGGCGGCATTTCAACTATCTTAATATTCGCTGCATATTGTTTCTTAATCCGATCAATTTCTGGTCTCATACGTAAGGCGATCTCGTGCGAGCCTTGTTTCCTATGCGTTTTATCAAACAGTACGATACGAATATCACCTAGATGAGCACCTTGCCTGAGATAGTAATGCCGCACCATGCCGTTAAAATCCATAGGTGAAGCAATGCCCACATAGCTTTGATAACTGCTAACTTCGTTAACAGTCGCCAGATAATCACCCAATGCAGTAGCGACTTGATCGGTAGTTTCTAGCGAAGTGCCTTTCGGCATATCGATGATCAGTTGTAATTCGTTTTTATTATCGAAGGGTAATAACTTCAACGGCACACTACGCGTCACCGCCATCAGCGCAGAAGCTACGAAAGCGATAAAGACCGCCAGTAAAAACCATCTAGCTCTGGATTTACTAGACAATAGCGGCTCTAGTATCGCGTGATAAAATTTAAAACCACGAGTCTCTTTGAGCTCAAAGTCACCACCATTATCCTTGCCATAATCTCCTTTTAACAAGCGGTAACTAGCCCAAGGCGTCACTGTGAAAGCGATAACCAATGACAATAGCATCGCAATCGGCACATTAAATGCCATCGGTGCCATGTAAGGCCCCATCATGCCCGTTATAAAAAACATCGGCACGAACGACATAATCACTGCAAAGGTAGCAAGAATAGTCGGCGGACGTATTTCATTAACCGCAGTCAGCAAGGCTTGTAGCGGTGGTTCTTTACGCATCTTATAATGTCGATGGATGTTTTCTACATCCACGATAGGATCGTCTACTAATAAACCTAAGGACAAGATCAAAGCAAACAACGTGACTCGGTTAATGGTGTAACCAAATATCAAATCGCATAATAAGGTAATCGCAAAGGTCATCGGCACGGCCAAAGACACGATCAACGATTCCTTAAAGCCCAAGGTCAAAGCCAACAAGACAATAATGGTCAAAACCGCAATGGATAAATGCATCACCAGTTCGTTAACCTTATGGTCAGCGGTTTCACCGTAATTGCGGGTAATGGTCAATAGCACATCTTCAGGTATCAGCGTGCCTTTTAATTGCTCCGCCAAGACTAAGACCTGCTCGGCAACCGCGACGGCATTACTGCCGCGGCGTTTACCAATCGCTATGGTTGCCATCGGCCTTTCTTCACCAGCTTCAGGTAACCTTTGCTCGGCGCTGCCTACCGTTTTCATCTGCGCTACAGCAGGGCCAAAACCGATACGCGTATAGTCATTAGTGTCAGCTGGGCCGTCGATAATCTTGGCGACATCTCGCAAATATAACAACTTACCATGGCTACTTTTTAGCGCTGTTGCTCCGACTTGCTCAACAGTTTGATAATGCGGCCCTGCTTCCAATACAATTTCACGGTCGCTTGCAGTCATATCACCGACTTGCAAATTAACATTGCTTTGCGCTAGCGCCTGACGGATTTCCAGCAAGCTGATCTTACTTGCGTCCAGTTTGATGGGATCGGGATACACAGAAATACGCCGAACAGCGCCACCCTCAACCCAGCTTTTACCTACATTGTCGATAGCTCGCAAGCGCTCTATTAACTCGTCAGCAACCCGTCGCAAAGCCATAGCATCCATGCTTGGGTTCTGTGGCGATAAGCTTAGCAACAAAATAGGCACATCATCGATTTCGACGGGCTTAACCAGCCAATTACTCACACTAGGCGAAATAACATCTTGATTAGCTAACAGCTTATCGCGGGTTTTAATCAGACTGCTTTCTAGGTTTTCACCAACAAAATAGCGTACCGTCACCAGCGCTTCACCCGGCCTAGAGACTGAATAAACATATTCAACGCCTTTGATTTGCCTAAGTAATACTTCCAGCGGTGTAGTTACCTGTTTTTCGACTTCTTCGCTAGAAGCGCCTGGCACTTGCACAAACACATCCATCACCGGCACGATGATTTGTGGATCTTCTTCGCGTGGCGTCAAAGACAGTGCTACGGCACCCGCTACTAAGGAAATCAGCAAAAATAATAACGATAGCTGTGATGTAGTAAATAAGCGAACAATGCTGACGGTCAAACTGTCTTTTTTCATTTCGACAGGCTTCATGGATTCAAGCCACTCTCAATCATAATCGTGTCACCCTCATGCAAGCCTGATATGACTTGTACTAGCAGGCCTTGCTCTTTGCCCGTGCGGATATGACGTACATGTAAACGCTGGCCATCAACTATATTTACAGCCTGAAGCTGGCCGTAATGCACGACAGCTGATTTTGGAATGAATAAAGCCTGTTGTGATTCTTGACAAGCTAGCTCCAGATTAGCAAATTGACCTTGCTGTAAACCAGCGGCGTTCGGTAATCTAACCTTAAGTAGTTGACTATGTGTTTGCGCGTCAATTTCTGGGCTGATTTCGTCAACGACTCCGGTTAATAGCTGGCCAATAACCTCAAGCTGCACCTTAACAGTCATACCTACTTTAAGCTGAGTTGAACAATGATCAGAAACGGCCACTTCCAGACGTAAATCATCCGGCTTAAGAAACGTGATAATAGGCTGATTTGGCAAGCCCATGTCGCCGGGTTCTTGCAAACGCTCACCCACCACACCGTCAAAAGGTGCATAGAGTATATTTTCGCCTTGCAGTACTTTACTTTGCCTTGCGTTTTCGGCAGCCTGATTAGCTAAAGCTAGGGCTGATTGAGCTTGCGCTAGAACAGCATCATAATTTTGCTTAGTGACAGCCTGCTTATTATATAAATCAATGATGCGTGCTGCTTCGGTTTTGGCTAACGCGGCTTGTGCTTGCGCCGCATGATAGCTTGCATTAGCAGCATTGTAAGCAGCAGCTAATTCACGATCATCCAGTTTGGCAATCACAGCCCCTTTTTTCAAGCGATCACCGGGATGAGCTGGTATCTCAATGATACGGGCGTTTAATTTGGGCGAAATTTTGACCGCCAGCCGCGAACGTACTGTACCTTGCCAAGATAAAAGGTTGGCCTGCATCTGATTACTGACTTTCAAAGTTTTAGCATGACTAGGTAGAGCTAGACCTTTAACGTCTGTAGTACCTGCTTCGGTCTTTTTGTCACCGCCGAGCACACCCAGCGCAAACAAAATCACTAGCACTAAGATGCTAATCGCCGCAATCGGTATTAAGCCTTTAGGTAGTCGTGAAATTGAATGATTATCCATTATATGTAAATCCTGTTATTGCCAAAAACCGATGGCTTGCTTAAGTTCCGCTTCCGCTCGTAAGGCATCGTAGCGGCTACTGATTTGTCGGGTCTGCGCTTTATCGCGAGCAACTTCTGCATCAATATAACGAGTGACTGTTACCACACCGGCCTGATGTTGTTCTTTGACTAAGCGTAACGCTTCTTCAGAAGCTTGCACTGCCAAGGCACTCACTTTTGCACGACTTAACCCTTCTTGTAATCTGAGCTGAGCTGTTTTAAGTTGATTTTCGATACGCAAACGCGTTTGTCTAGCCGTTTCATTAGCTATAGTCAGCTCGTGCTGGGCTTTTTTAATCTTTTCTTGGCTAGAAAAACCGGTAAAAATATCCATTTCGACCATCACCCCAGCGGTGAGATTATCTTGGTTACTGTTGTAAGTCAGATTGTTACTATCAGAACCATAATTAACAAAGGCATCAGCCTTTGGCAAATGCGCGCCCTTGGCAGCAGAGACTTGTTTTTCCGCTATTAGCACCTTTTTTTCAGCCGCCTTTAATTCGGGATGACTACTCAGCGCTTTAGCTAATAATTCATTGTAGCCTTCAGGAGTTTTGGGTAACTGGGATTCCAAAGCAACATTGATCGCGTAGGCATCAGTAACCGACAAGCCCAGTAAGGTTTTCAGCATGTTGTGCGCCATTTCGATAGCATTGGCGGCTTGAATATCAGCCTCTTGCACTTCGGCTAATTGCACTTCTAAAGACAACACATCAGACTTAAGCAAAACACCGGCATTGAAACGCGCCCTAGATTGCTCTAATTCGCTTTGTACTGCCTCAATGGTGCGTAGACTCATTTTACGACTATCAATGGCTGCCAACTCGCCATAGAAAGCAGCGGTAACATTACTCAGTAAACTATTACGTGTTGCAGATTTTTCTAACTCGGATGTTTCTATACCTAATTTTGCAGCCTGACTTTGGTAATAATCTTGGCCGCCCCGAAACAAAGAATAACTAGCCGTCACTTGCGGGCGATAATCCTCGGCAAAGCCTGGATGATTGAAATCGGTCCCTGTCATATTTAGATGTCGCTGAGAAATCAGCATCGCAAAGACCTGAGCTGGATTATTACTATACTGATAAGACAAGCTGGTTTTAATTTGCGGGTAAAAAATAGCTAATGATTGCCCCAATTGTGCACCCGCCTGCTCTATACGTGCCTGCATGATACTGAGCTCTGGATTGTTAGCTAGCGCAGTATCAATAGTTTGAGCAAGCGTGTAAAGGGGCGGAGTAGTTTCAGCCTGCGCCCTATTGTTCATAACTAACAATAGGGCACAGGCTGCCAGCAAAATCCGATTAGATAATGGTCTCATTTAAGATTTAGTCCTTTTTTAAATATCATTGCCATTAAGTTAATAAATTGCTGGTTTGCTGGTTCCCAAGCTGGAGCTTTGAAACTAGCTTAAGCTTTATGTTTTTGCTTAAGACGCATGATACCCATAAACTTTAGCGGCAAGCGTTCATAAAACGGTTCGCCAAGACCTTTACGGACTTTACGAATAAAATATTTTTCATAAGCGATTTTAGCAAAATGCACCCATCGACCTTTTGAAGCCCATTGCACATTGCGAGGTGGAATTTGCGGCATCGCTAAAAAAGCTACGCCAGAATCGCCAAAATCAGCCAAACACAAAGCATTCCAAGTACCTTTATGGCTAGGCTCTCCGCCATCCAATTCTTCACGGATATTATGCGCAGTCGCAGTCACCATCGACTCAATCATATAACCGGTTTTTGGAGTACCTGTAGGAACGGGAGTTTGCGAAAGGGGTGGAATGGCAATACAAACACCCACCGAATAGATATTTTTATAAGTTTGATTGCGCTGATGTTCATCAACCAACACAAAGCCACGCGGATTTACTAAATGTTCAATACCCATCAAAGCATCAACGCCCTTAAAAGCAGGCAGCATCATACTGTGCTTAAACGGTAGCTCGTGTTTCTTTTTATCGACACCATTTTCATCAACTTCAGTGACATACATCATGCCCTCTTCTATCTTGTCGACCTTTGCATTACAAATCCAATTGATATGTTTATTGCGTAATTCGCTTTCTAACATGCCTTTGGTATCACCGACACCCCCTAAACCTAAATGCCCAATATAAGGCTCAGAAGTCACATAGGTCATTTTTACTTGATCACGAATTTTACGTTTACGCAGATCAGTTTCGGCGATGAACATATATTCGTAAGCAGGACCAAAACAAGAGGCACCCTGCACAGCACCAATGATAATAGGGCCTGGGTCTGCTACAAATTTATTCCAAAACTCACCCGATTCGCCTGCATGATCAACATGACATACAGATTGAGTATAACCATTAGGACCTAGCCCCGCTATTTCATCAAAAGCAAGCTTAGGGCCGGTAGCGATAATTAAGAAGTCGTAATCCACCAATGAGCCATCAGCGATTTCGACTTGGTTATTCTCAGGATGGATACGTGTAGCTTGTTGTTGAATGAAAGTAATTTTTTTCTTTTTGAAGACAGGAGCAAGCTCAACTTTAATATCTTCAGGTTTACGCCAATTAACTCCCACCCAAGGATTAGAAGGAACAAAATGAAAGGTCGGCGTATCAGCTATCACAAGCACTTCATCTTCTTTACGGGCCATTTCTTTCATTTCAAACGCCATCGGTACACCACCGATGCCAGCGCCTATGATTACAATTTTTGCCATGTTAATACCTCGTTGAGGATGGATTAGTTGATAACCACAGTTAGCGGCACTGGCTTTCTTTAATGCCTAGTTTCTTTAGCATCATTTCCATGGGGCAAAATTGGCTAAAACCGCTCTGAAACAAGTTGATACCGACAAAGGCCGTAAACCAAAGCCAGTGGCTATTCTGAAAGAGTGGACTCTCTTGTACACCCAGACTTAAGGACAGTAAGATGAAAAATCCAGCGACAATTCTGATGATACGTTCTGTGTTCATAATTAAACCTTTTAGCCTGTTTTAAAGAATACCTTATTAATTATAATCAAATTACATGCCAGTTTTACTTTAAAAGCAAGCTATTGTTTATTATAATATTTCATTTTTTATTAAGATCCTTCTTGTTTCAAATAAAAGACGTGAGACGTTTATGATACATTGTGCAACGCTATTGAAACACCTTCATAAGTATCAACACACACCATCATCTCGGAAGGTAGATCATAATATAAAGGGTCAGATCGCATGCCTGTGCCAAGCGTGGTAACGATGGAAAATAATCTACACCATAGTTCAGTCAGGCAGGATGGGCAATACTCACTGCCCAACGTTGTTATAGGCAAATCATAGGCAGTCGCA
>CAIVGC010000117.1 GCA_903905335.1 uncultured Methylococcaceae bacterium | reverse complement strand
TGAAATTGTTGCGTTATTAACATCTATGCGCTTAGCATTAGATAGTCACTCAGCGTCATAAAACATCTCGGAGCATATAATGAGTTGGTTTGAAAAATTACTCCCAAAAACAATTAGAACAGAAGGATCTAATAAAAAAGGGACGGTTCCTGAAGGCTTATGGACTAAATGTCCTAGTTGTAACGCTATTCTTTATAATACCGAGCTGGAAAGAAATTTCAGTGTTTGTCCAAAATGCGAACATCATTTACGTATTTCGGCCAGAGCCCGTTTAAATATGTTTCTAGATGAAGAGGGTCGTGAAGAAATCGGAAAAAATATTAAACCGGTAGATCCTTTAAAATTTAAAGATACTAAAAAATATAAAGAACGGATTGCTCAGGCACAAAAACAAACTAAAGAACATGATGCTTTAGTGGTTATGAAAGGTAAGCTTAAAGGCAATGATATTGTCGTTGCTGCTTTTGATTTTAAATTCATGGGCGGCTCTATGGGGTCTGTGGTCGGTGAGAAATTTGTTCGCGGCGTGAATAAGAGTGTTGAACTAGGCATACCTTTTATGGTGTTTACTGCGAGTGGCGGTGCCAGAATGCAAGAATCATTGTTTTCGTTGTTTCAAATGTCGAAAACCAGTGCTGCATTAACTCGATTATCTCAAACAGGAATTCCTTATATTTCATTTATGACGGATCCTACTATGGGTGGCGTTTCTGCTAGTTTAGCGATGCTAGGTGATATTAATGTTGCCGAACCTAATGCCTTAATTGGTTTTGCTGGTCCTAGAGTTATTGAGCAAACCGTACGTGAGAAATTACCTGAAGGTTTTCAACGTAGTGAATTTCTTCAAGAGCATGGCGCCATTGATATGATTATCGATAGGCGTGATATGCGCGAAAAAATATCCAGTGTTTTGGAGTTATTAATGGCTAATAGAATAGCAACAACAAAAGTGTCAACGGATCTTGCTTCGATTGTTGTTGACGTTGATATAATTGCCGAATTCTCGACTGATCAGGAATAATTTAGTACTCGACTTATGATGAGCTTTGATTCGTTAAAGGGTTGGCTGGATTGGCAGGAAAGCTTACATCCTTTAGCGATAGACTTGGGGTTGGTTCGTGCTGCTCGTGTATATCAAGCACTTAATCCTGATGGTATCAAACCGCTGACAATTACCGTTGCTGGCACTAATGGCAAAGGGTCGTGCATCGCCTATCTTGAGGCTATTTATAGAGCCCAAGGCTATCGAGTAGGTTGTTATTCCTCGCCTCATATACTTAAATATAATGAAAGAATAAAGATAGACGGCAAGCCGGTATCTGATGAGTTAATTTGCGAAGCTTTTATGAGAATAGAATCTGTAAGAGGTGAGACTTCTTTAAGCTATTTTGAATTTGGTACGCTGACCGCACTGGACATATTCCGACGTTCAGAATTGGACGTACAATTGCTTGAGGTCGGTTTAGGAGGTCGACTGGATGCTGTTAATATTATTGATCCTGATATCGCTTTGATTAGCAGTATTGGTATTGATCATGTAGATTGGTTAGGTGCAACCCGTAATAGTATAGCTCAAGAAAAAGCAGGTATTTTCAGGGCTAATACGCCTGCTATAATCGGCGATTTAGACCCCCCTTTAACCTTAGTGCAAAGCGCTATTGATAAAAAGGCACAATTATTTCTTATTAACAGCGACTTTCATTACCAAAAACAAGTAATATCATGGGATTGGTTTTTTGGTAATACGCATATTGAGAATCTTCCTGAGCCAGGTTTGAAAGGCGAGCATCAATACCGGAATGCTTCTGCTGTTATTTTAGCGGTAGAGTTATTGGCAAAAAAACTACCCGTTAGTCATGAATCAATTCGAATAGGATTAAAAAACAGTCAACTACTCGGTAGATTTCAATTAATTAATGATAAGATTCCTGTTTTGTTAGATGTAGGCCATAATCCAGAAGCAGTTAAAACATTATTTGATTACTTGCTTATGACTTTTCCGGGAAAAAGAATACACGCTATTTTCTCAATGATGAAGGACAAAGACATAGCAACGGTACTTGAAATTATGAATCCTGTCGTCTACGACTGGTTCTTTGCACCATTAACAAATCCAAGAGCAGCAACAGAAACAATGATGCGTGACTTTTTTTCACGTAGTTCTGTTAAACAGGTGTTTTTTGGCTATACTGATTTTGCCGAAGCATTTAATGCTGCAAAAAACCAAGCACAACAAGGCGATTTGTTACTGGTTTTTGGATCTTTCTTTTTAATATCTGATTGTTTGAATGAATTTGAAAAAAGTGAGTTAAAGTAATGAATCAAGAATTAAAACAACGTTTAATTGGTGCCATAGTAGTGACTTCGCTTGCTGCTATTTTTATTCCTATGGTATTTGATGATCCTGTCGATAATAGTGGTCAGATGGTTAGTGAATTACCCATACCCAAAACACCCATTAGCACAGGTGAACAGTCGGCTAATAATTTACCAGCTAATGCAGAGCAAGTTATAAATAATTCAGACTCTGAAGCTGCTATAAATAACGAAGAAGAGTCGGAGCTTACAGCCAATAATCCACAAACATTCGATGAGCCTATTGATGATGGATCTGTGATGGAATCAGTAGAGCCCATTAGTACAATTAAGCAAAGCACTCCTATCTCACCGTTAAATAACGATAAAAATAAACCGCAGAAAACGATAAAGAAAATTGAAAATATAGTGCCAAAGCAGGCATTGCAAGTCCAAGTGCCGGGTATAGAAAGTAATAACAACGCTACAAACGTGAATTCTGAAATAAAGCGATGGTATCTTCAGGCAGGGACTTTTAGTAAAAAAGAAAATGCGTTATCGCTTATAGATATACTCCATAAGCAAGGATTACCAGCTATTTTAGAGCCGATTAATGGCGCAGGAAACACAAGCTTATACCGTATAAAAGTAGGGCCTACCCTTGATAAGAAACGCGCATCGGAAATGAAAGCAAAACTGGATGCTCAAAAAATACAGTCACTTTTGATGTCTGAATAAAATATTTCTCTGTTGTATTGAAGCATTACGTAGCTTAGATAAAATCAAAGTGATCAACATAAATAGTTTGTTATGGATAGATTTCGTCATTATTGGCTTAATTGCAATCTCATTAATTAGAGGCTTTATGCGTGGCGCTAGAATTGAGGCTTTTTCCTTTATGTTCTGGTTATTATCTATTGCAATAGGCTTTGTATTTTGCAATGAGTTTTCAATTTATTTTGATTCAATACTAAATCTACCTATAGTCAAAATTGTAACTGCTTTTGTTTCGTTGCTTTTTATGACTTTAATGGTTGGTATTATTATCAGACTACTATTAGGGTCGGTAATAAAAAAACCTCAGTTATGTTTTACTGATCGTCTATTAGGAATGCTCATTGGAATATTAAACGGCATGATCGTTATTGTGCTATTCATCTTGCTGGCAGGACTCACTAATTTGCCTAAAGAGCTTTGGTGGACGCAATCGAGCTTGTTACCGCCTTTTCAAATATCAGCAATATGGTTACGAGACAATATTCCATCAGAACTAACTAGTAATGTTCATTATCCTAAAAACGGTGAATGATTTACAAAACATATGAAATAAATCAATTCATCGATCTTAATAATATTGATTAAAGCCGGTAAGCTTTTATTAGTCGGGTAAGTTAAGGGTATGATTTATCAAAACTTATCGCTTATAACACTGACTAACAACCTAGAAGTGCAGAGTAACTTGCACCAATATAAATTTCTATCTCATCATTTAACTTCAGGTAATAAATAATGTGCGGTATTGCTGCTATCGTTTCTCATCAAGCTGTTAATCAAGAACTCTATGACGCCTTGACAGTTTTGCAACATCGAGGCCAAGATGCTGCCGGCATAGTCACTTGTGAACGTGGACGATTACATCTACGTAAAGACAACGGTTTGACTCGTGATGTTTTTACCGATGATCAAATGTTTAAATTAAAAGGCAATATGGGTATAGCCCATGTTCGTTACCCAACTGCTGGTTGCACTAGTTCTGCTGAAGCTCAACCGTTTTATGTTAACTCTCCTTTTGGGTTGACCTTAGCTCATAACGGTAATTTAACGAATACCGAAGAGTTAAAACAAGCGTTGTTTTTAGAAGATCAACGCCATATTAATACCGATTCCGATTCAGAGGTTTTGTTGAATGTCTTCGCTCATGAATTGCAGAGCTTAGGTAAGCTGGATTTAAGTGTTGATGATATTTTTCAAGCTGTTTCTGGCGTGCATCGTCGTTGTCGAGGTGCGTATGCGGTAGTCATTATGATTGCTGGTGTAGGTATTTTGGGCTTTCGTGATCCTCATGGAATCAGACCTATCGTTTTCGGTGAAAGAAAATCAGAGCAAGGTTCTGAGTTTATGATCGCCTCTGAAAGTGTAGCGCTTGATGTATTGGGTTTCGAGCTGATTAGAGATATAGCGCCAGGCGAAGCCGTTTTTATAGAAGAATCTGGAATATTACATACTCAACAATGCGCTGAAGTCACAGATCATTGCCCATGTATTTTTGAATATGTTTATTTTGCCAGACCTGATTCAATTATAGATCGTATATCAGTCTACAAAGCACGTTTACGTATGGGCGAGAAACTAGCCAAAAAGGTACAACGCGAGTGGTTAGATCATGATATTGATGTCGTTATTCCTATACCCGACACTAGCAGAACCGCTGCATTGCAGATGGCAAATATACTGGGTGTTAAGTATCGTGAAGGCTTCATTAAAAACCGTTACATCGGAAGAACCTTTATCATGCCTGGCCAAAAAATGCGCGAGAAATCAGTTAAGCAAAAATTAAATGCTATTGGTCTTGAATTTGATGGCAAAAATGTTTTATTAGTTGATGACTCTATCGTTAGAGGCACAACCTCTGAACAGATTATCCAAATGGCACGTGATGCCGGTGCAAAGAAAGTTTATTTTGCTTCTGCCGCTCCGCCGGTAAGATATCCTAATGTATACGGTATTGATATGCCCGCAGCTCATGAATTAATTGCTCATGATCGTACTGAAGATGAAGTCTGTGTGGCGATTGGTGCAGATAAAGTTATTTATCAAGATTTAAATGACCTTATTGATGCCGTACGTAAAGGCAATCAAACTATTGAACATTTCGATACCTCTTGTTTTAGCAAAGAGTACATTACCGGTGACATTGACGATGCTTACTTAGAGCGTACTGAAGCATTAAGAAATGACGGAGCTCAAACAGAAAGAAATTCAGAAAGTTTTATCATCGAAATGCAAAATAACGATTAGTTTCCTAAAATATTTAATCAATTACTAGGCTGCTACGATGATGTCGACAAAATCTTGAAAAACGATATCTTTGTAGTAGCTTTATATAAAATATTTTACTGGCGTTAACCTCATTCATTAATACTCAGCAAGGCCATGTCAGACATAAACTGGAACGATTACTCACTAGAAACGCAAGCTATAAGAGCAGGGCATAAACGTACTCATGAAGATGAGCACAGCATGCCCATTTTTACAACTTCTAGTTATGTCTTTAAAAGTGCCGAAGACGCGTCGTTACGTTTTACAGGGCAAAGGCCCGGTAATATTTATTCTCGATTCACTAATCCCACTGTGAATGCTTTTCAAGAAAGACTCGCATTGATGGAGAGAGGCGAGCGCTGTTTAGCATTTGCTTCAGGTATGGCAGCTATCATGGCAGTGGGTATGGGCTTACTTAAAACCGGTGATCATATTGTCTGTTCACGTAGTGTGTTTGGTAATACCGTTATCATGTTCCAAAATTATTTTAGTAAGTTTGGTATAGAGACTGATTTTGTCGATTTAATAGATACAGCAGCTTGGGAATCGGCTATTAAACCAAATACTCGTTTTTTATTTCTTGAAACACCTTCAAATCCCCTAACTGAAGTTGCAGATATTTCGCTGTTAGCGGATATTGCTCATGCACATAATTGCTTACTGATTGTTGATAATTGCTTTTGTACACCGGTATTGCAAAGACCCTTTGAATTAGGCGCCGATATTGTTATCCACTCGGCGACTAAATATATAGACGGTCAAGGTCGATGTGTAGGCGGTGCGGTTATCGCTAGCGATGAAATCATAGAAAAATATATTTATCCCTATTTGCGTACCGGGGGTGCAACTATGAGTCCTTTTAATGCCTGGGTGTTTTTATCAGGCTTAGAAACATTGGCTGTTAGAATGAAAGCGCATTGTGATAATGCCTTTGAGTTAGCTCAATGGCTGGAACAACAACCTAGCGTTGCTAAAGTACATTACCCTGGATTGCCATCGCATGCTCAACATGAATTAGCCCAGCGCCAACAAAGTCATTTCGGCGGCATTGTTAGCTTTGAATTAGTGGGAGGTAAGGAGCAAGCCTGGCGTGTGATTGACGCTACTCAAATGATCTCAATTACCGCAAATTTGGGTGATGTTAAAACGACAATTACTCATCCAGCGACAACTACTCATGGCCGATTAACACCAGACGCAAGAGCTACGGCCGGCATTAAAGACGGTTTAGTTAGAATATCGGTAGGACTGGAGTCGATAACTGATATTAAGAATGATTTATTAAAGGGCTTGAGCTCGTAAAGAGCAATATATTAGGTGGTTACAAAGTTATGAATATTGACGTACTTTGCGTAGGTCACGCTTCTTATGATTTGATCTATTCAGTAGATCACCATCCTCTGGCCGATGAAAAAATATCCGCAACGGGCTTTGTTGGGATGGGGGGCGGTCCTGCCGCTAATGCTGCGGTAACCGTTGCCAAGCTGGGTTTTAAAGCGGCTTATGTTGGTTATCTTGGTTTAGATATTTATGGTGAGCGTCATTATCAAGAATTACTCGACAGTGGTGTTCATAGCGATTTAATTATAAGAGGTTACTTTCCAACCCCCTTATCGACCGTCTTAGTTAAGCCCAATGGCCAGCGCGCTTTAATCAATTACAAAGGTGAAGCCAAAGCCTTGTCTGCTGTAGCGATTAATTTTTCTTCCATCAACCCTAAAGTTGTCTTATTCGATGGCCATGAGCCTCAGCTATCTAATGCTCTGTTAGAAAGTCGTCAAAAAAATACTATCATCAGTGTGCTCGATGCAGGTTCTTTACATGATGGAACCTTGGCGCTGATGCATAAAGTCGATTATCTGGTGTGTTCAGAAAAATTTGCCATTCAATATGCAGGTACTACCGAAATAGCTTTGCAGCGTCTAGCAGAGCTTGCCCCTACAGTAGTAATCACTCTAGGCGAAAAAGGGCTGATATGGAAACATAGTCAAGAACAAGGCGCTTTATCGGCCTTTTCAGTCGATAGTATCGATAGTACGGGTGCTGGTGATGCATTTCACGGTGCTTTCGCCGCCGCTTTATGC
>CAIVGC010000116.1 GCA_903905335.1 uncultured Methylococcaceae bacterium | reverse complement strand
GTGAAACACTGTCTTGGAAGTTGCGTTAATCGGGTATTCACACCCTAAGGCGAGATACTTTCTTTTACTCCGCCAAAAGAAAGTATCCAAAGAAAAGGCGGTTCGATTGCCGCTACTTCTTGCCCTTCTACCGACGCGCGGCATCCATGTCGCGCCCCTTTGGGCTAATCCCAACAAAACCTGCGGTGCTAGTCGCGGCAAACGAGATTAAAACGACGTTACTGCGTAATGTAGGTAAATAAGAATCAATACCATCAGTAAAAAGCTAGCCTCGTGTATAATCACTTTATTTAAAACTAACACATCTGCTATGTATAAATATGAGGGGCTGTTAATCCACGAGAGTCATGATGACGAAGGGATTATCGAAGTTATCGAGACTAAGGGCGTCAGGTCACTACATTTCGGCTCCTATCCCAGACAAAGTAGTATGCGGCTGACCGATCCTCATCAGCTAGAGTTAGAGTATGTAAAATCTATGACCGCTTGGATGCTATTTAGGCCAGCTTTAACGGATGATGCTCTGATTGTCGGTTTAGGTGGCGGTTCATTAACTAAGCACTTGCTAGAACACAATCCAGATTGCCGCTTAAAGGCCGTAGAGTATAGAAAAAGTGTGGTTAAGGTGGCTCGCAGTTATTTCGGCTTACCCTTAGATGCGCGCTTAAAAGTGATTATCGATGATGGTGGTCAATACATACGTCAACGCGCTGAAACATACCTAGGTCACTATAGCTTATTATTTATCGATGCCTTTGATCATGAAGGTATGGCTAGTTCTATTTGTAATGCGGCCTTCTTTGATGCCTGTAAAGCCTTGTTAAAAAAAGACGGCATATTGGTGATTAATCTTTGGGGTGGTACTAGTAATCCTGAATTTCAGCAAGTTTCACAATGGATAGGTGATGCCTTTAATTGGCAAACACTATTTCTGCCTGTTAAAGACAGAGGCAATATTATTGCTTTAGCGTTTAATAATTACACTCCGCGTCATACTCTACAAGGCTTAAGGGATTGCGCTTTGGCACTTGAACAACAGTATCAAATTGATTTCCCGTATTTCTTAAAAGAACTTAAAAAACATAACAGCAGTACCTTCAAATTAGTGATAAAGCCATGAATACCTCAATGATGCCCGATGCCCCCAACCTTTTTAGTTACCGCAAATACTGGGCGCAACGCTTTGGTGTAGCGCCTGTGTTGCCTATGAGTCGGGCAGAAATGGATGAGCTAGGCTGGGATAGTTGCGATGTTATTTTAGTGACCGGCGATGCTTATATAGATCATCCTAGTTTTGGTATGGCGCTGATTGGTCGTTTATTAGAGGCCCAAGGCTTTAGGGTAGGGATCATTTCTCAACCTGATTGGACCAGTGCAGAAGATTTTACTAAGTTGGGTAGACCTAATTTATTCTTTGGGGTAACCGGCGGCAACATGGATTCCATGGTTAATCGCTATACCTCTGATAAAAAAATTCGCTCTAATGATGCTTACACTGCAAATGGCGTTGCAGGCAAGCGTCCAGATCGTGCGGTGAATGTGTATTCGCATCGCTGCCGTGAAGCCTTTAAAGAAGTGCCTATTATTATAGGTGGCATAGAAGCCAGCTTACGACGTATTGCCCATTATGATTATTGGTCAGATAAAGTGCGTAAATCTGTGCTACTCGATGCTAAAGCTGATTTATTGGTTTATGGCAATGCCGAGCGACAAGTGGTTGAAATCGCACATCGCTTGGCTAATGGTGAGGTTGTTGCCGATTTAAAAGGCATACGCGGCACGGTACATTTTGTAAAACAAATTCCTGTTGGTTGGTTAGTTAAAGATTCTACGGATATTGATAAGCCTGGCGCTGCTATGGTGGTTATCGATCCTTATCAAGAACAACCCGCTTGCGATAAAAAACCAGAAGCCAATGAATCGGATGAAAAAGTAATACATTTCGATAAATTATTACTGCGCAAAACTCAGCGTGCGCAAACTGTTATTCGTTTGCCGGCTTATGAAGCCGTTAAAGACGATGCTATTTTATATGCTCATGCTTCTCGTGTTATGCACGGTGAGACCAATCCCGGTAATGCCAGAGCATTGATTCAGCTACATGGCACACGTCAAGTCTGGATTAATCCGCCGCCAATTCCTTTGTCTACTAAAGAAATGGATGGTGTGTTTGATCTGCCTTATTCGCGCGTACCGCATAAAGAATATGGCAGTGCCAACGTACCCGCTTTTGAAATGATCCAACATTCCGTGAATATCATGCGCGGTTGTTTTGGTGGCTGTACTTTTTGTTCAATCACTGAGCATGAAGGCCGTATCATTCAAAGTCGTTCAGAAGATTCTATTATTAAAGAAATTGAAGCTATCCGTGATACCTCACCTAGCTTTACCGGTCATATTTCTGATTTAGGTGGCCCTACCGCTAATATGTATCGCTTGGCCTGTAAAGATCCTAAGATTGAAGCCTCTTGTCGCTTACCCTCTTGCGTCTATCCAGGTATTTGTCCTAATTTAAATACTGATCATACGCCGCTGATAAAGCTGTATCGCAGGGCCCGTGCTTTACCGGGTATTAAAAAGATTTTTATCGCCTCAGGCCTACGTTACGATTTGGCGGTAGAGTCACCTGAGTATGTTAAAGAGCTGGTCACACATCATGTCGGTGGTTATCTTAAAATTGCTCCAGAACATACCGAGCAGGGCGTGTTATCAAAAATGATGAAGCCAGGTATGGGTACTTATGATCGTTTTAAGGAGATGTTTGATAAATATTCTAAAGAAGCCGGTAAAGAACAATATTTAATCCCGTATTTCATTGCTGCTCACCCAGGCACGACTGATCTCGATATGCTTAATTTGGCTTTATGGCTAAAACGTAATGGTTTTAGAGCCGATCAGGTGCAAGCTTTTTTGCCTTCACCTATGTCGATTGCTACGGCCATGTACCACTCGGGTAAAGATACTCTGCGCAAAGTCAGTCGTAAGGCTGAAGATATGCCTATACCTAAAAGCTTTAAACAGCGCCGCTTACATAAAGCTTTTTTACGTTATCACGATCCTAAAAATTGGCCTATGTTACGTGATGCCTTGAATGACATGGGTCGTAATGATCTAATCGGTAATGGTAAGCAACATTTAATTCCCTCTTACCAACCTAAGGGTACCTTAGAGGCTCCTGCTAAGACTCAAACCTTTAAAACCAAGTACACGGGCTTTGATAATAAGCGCAATGAAAAGGGTTTAAGTAAAAGT
>CAIVGC010000115.1 GCA_903905335.1 uncultured Methylococcaceae bacterium | reverse complement strand
GCCCTCCTACCGACTCGCGGCATCCATGCCGCGCCCTTTCGGGCTAATCCCAACAAAGCCCGCGGTGCTCGGCGCGGCAAACGAGAATAAAATGACGTTACTGCGTAAAATCAGCGCAGTACCTAATATTTAACGATTTAAGCCCCATTGACTTTCCAAATAGTCACGACGCGTATCAAATATGCGCTCAAGTTTGCTGGCTATCAAGATGGTGTTGAAAAGCTGTCCAAGCCAGCCGAAGGGCATGGCGTAAAACATAATATCTTCAAGCACTATGCCGTCTGCTGTTTCAGTTAAACACACCTCATGGCTCCAAAATTTAAAGGGCCCAATACGCTGTTCATAAACAAAGCGTTTGGGTTCGTCACAGTGGCTGATTTCTGATAACCAGCTCATAGGAATTCCAAATACCGCTTTCATTTGATAATGCAGCATCAAACCGCCATAAATTTTGTCTGGTACTTTAGACATGATAGATACATGAAAAAAGTCCGGGGTAATGTCATTCAGGTGATAGGGTGATGAAAAGAAACTCCAAGCCTCTTGGAGCGTTACCTTAAGCTGTTGTTGACGATAGAGCTGGTAAATTTTCATGTGAATTAAGACCTGTAAACTGGATTCTGTAGCAGCAATTAGCTAATTATAGGCCGGAAATTTCATAGTTCAAATAATCAACCTCGCGCAGTCGCCTTGCTCCGCCAAAAGGGCTACCAATTTAAGACGGGACACTAGCTTAATCATTCACTTTTAAACAGGGCTCTTCTAAGCACAGACAAAGGGTTAAGTCTAATACCTGTCACACCTTAAGTTGCTAGCCTCCTAGGCTTAGTCTTTCGCCCTGAGCCTTTCGTCTGCGCTGAAGCTGTCCCGCTTTAAGTTGGTGGCCGCCAAAAGCAAACAATAATTAAATGGCATAATTTGGGTCAAAAGGCTGGAGCCAGTCTTGCAAAAGCAATGACTTGTTTAACATTCTTGAATTAGTAGTGTTCACTCATGGCTATGAGAAAATAGGCAATAGCGTCATTAGCACTGCCATGAATTGAGTTAATTAACTCGCCAGGCTTTTTAAGGTTTCGGTCATTATTGATGTATTCATGAATAATTTTCGTGTAGCTTTAATCATAAAAGCCGCAAAGCTTTTAACAGACCTGCTGTGGGCTGATTTTTATAAGAATTAGTTCACAGAAAATCCAAAAATTTGAACATAAGCTGAAAATATTACAGATTACCGTCTTAACATTACCGCCAATATTAACAATATTATAGGTGATGTTTTTAAAGTGACCGGTAATCCTGACAAGGTCACCGGTAATTTTGTTAAAGTAATAGGTAAACTTGCCAAAGCTAGCGTTGATTTTGTTAAAGGAATAGTTAATCTTGTTAGAGTTACCTCCGACTTTGTTAAAGTAATTGGTATTCTTGTCAGAGCCACCGGTGATTTTCTTAAAGTAATGGGTAATCTTGTCAGAGTTATCGGCGATTTTATCAACGCTATAAGCAATGTTGAGAGGATAACCCTTCACCAGCCCAACATATCAAGCTCACTTGCCGGCAGTAGAACTTTAATGGCTAGTTATTTTGAAAATGGCTATTAAATAATTTATATTGCAACCTTATTTATTTCATTAATAATCATATGGTAAAGCGTTGGTAACAAATAACATTTATAGTGACTATAATTTAATGATAGGTGAATACAATGAGTGTTGCAGATACAGTTTTCCCTTGGGTGATATTGATATTATTTTTCGCTACGGCTTTGGCGGGCTATTACTTTGGAAATAAGCATAAAGATTGAATTAGTCGAGCTCTAATAAAAAACTCTTTCAATAGTCACTGCAATCAACACCTGATCTTTTATTGTTCGGATGGAAAAGTCTTGACCACCATTTATCCTGTTTAGCTTCACAGACTTCTCTTAAAGCTTTTTTCTCAGCTCTTTTCTTTTTGAATTCACATTTTTTTAGGCAAAACTTTTTCTTAATGCCTCCATGTTTAGAGCAAAGGTCAGCACATGTTTCAAGTATTATTTTCTGCTCTATTGGTTTAGGTGGCAGTGGTAAAGTTACGTTGACCGGAGAGGGTGCTACTGCTTTTTCTGGCAAGGGATCTTTGTGAAAAAAATATGAACAACCGCTCGTTAATAGAGCCATTAATAAAGATGTAACTGCTAACTTACTACCCATGCTGACACTGCCAGTAATATTACAATGTCTTAAGCTTACAAGTATGTGATGTTTTATGCAATGCGCAAATAATATGCACGAGATAATCATAAAATATGAAACTTTGAACGCATAGTTCATTAGATAAGTTAACAGACACTTCGATTATTACTTTTGGAGTCTATGTACTAATTTAACCCTGAAAAATTAAGTGCTCGGCCATCTTTTTCAGTTAATAATTTCCCAGATGTTAAAGTCACGCCATATGCTTTATATTATTGTGAAGTTGCAGTTTGACGCTCACTCAATATTAGTGACCAGTGAACTCACCTAAATAAACATGATGCAACATTTTCCTTAGACACTTACAAACTATCGTATGATGGGTCGCCACCTACGTATAAACTAAATATAGCATCTATAATCATTTAACAGACCTAAACTTAATACTATGCCTTCCTTTGATATTGTTTCTGAATTTGATAACCACGAAGTAAAAAACGCCATCGATCAAGCCAACAAAGAAGTAACAACACGCTTTGACTTTAAGGGTTCGAACTCTAATTTTGAACTCACTGACGATAAACTGATTATGATTTCTGAATCTACATTCCAGTTACAACAAATGTTCAGTGTAGTTTGTTCAAAACTAAGTCGACGCGGCATTGATGTCGGTTGCATGGAAGTCGGTGACGCTAAAGGTAGCGGTAAATTGATGCGTCAAGAAATCACATTAAAACAAGGACTAGATTCATTACTCGCGAAAAAAATAGTTAAGCTCATTAAAGACAAAAAATTAAAAGTCCAAGCCGCCATTCAAGGTGACAAAGTCCG
>CAIVGC010000114.1 GCA_903905335.1 uncultured Methylococcaceae bacterium | reverse complement strand
GATCTTGATGTGCTTTATCAAGAAGATCCTAACGATGCCTATGTTAATTTTTTTATGGGTGAATATTATGCGGTTAATCAGCAGTTTGAAAAAGCCATAGCCTATTATGATCGAGCCCTCGCTTTAAATTCAAGATTAGCTGAAGCGCATTTTAAGTTAGCGGATCTTTATGAGCAGCAAGGCCTTTCAGGAGCCACTAATGTTGAGTTGCTTAAAGCTATCGATATTGCCCCTATCAATAAATACCGAAATAAGTTAGGTACGCTGTACTTTAAACAAAAGCGTTACGAAGTGGCTATTAAAGAGTATGGAAAAAATCAGGGCTATCCGCTTTCTGCACTTGAAAGCGCAATGATTTACTGGCGTCTTGACTATTTAAGTCAGGCCTTAAACTATCAAAAGCAGGCGCTAGAATTACTGGGAAATGTAGCTCTAATGAGCAAGCCTGAAAATCAAGAACCTTGGTATTTTGAAGTTGCTCCTAAAAAAATAATTAGTCTTACTGAGATAAATCAGAAAATGGCTTATGCCTATTATGGCTTGTCAATTAGCTTTTATTTACAGGGTGATACTGAAAAGTCAGAAAATGCAGTACAAAAAATAGCTAAGTTAAGTTCAGCTCAGCAACTAGCTCTTAATCTGTTATTAGAGAATGATCTGAATGCACTTGCTAAAGAGAATAAGCGTTTTTTTGACCAGGTTGAAGCATATAAACTACGTTATCTTCAATCCTTGAGCAGCGATCAGAAAATCGAACAACAGCATAGTGATGCGCCCTAGATTGTTTGTTTTTCAAAAGTGATTGCCACCATCCCGGCCAACCCTCCCTGTCGGGATGACGAACCTAGAGGGCTGATCTTTGGCTTAAATAACCTGAACATTGAGCCATAGCATTAGCAGAATAGCTTTGCCTATTAGGTAGTGAAATTCTACCTATCATTGATGAATAATTAGCCTACAATTAATCTTTGACGATTTTCTCTTTCTATTTTACCCATATAGCGATGAATAATGTCTTCAAAGGCAGGGGTTATTTGAGTAAATTTACAACCTACTTTTTCAGTTCTTTTTATATCATCTGAGTTAAAAGTAAATTTACTTCTAACTTGAAACGAAACAGAGCCCTCTCCAGTTTGTTCCAATAATATTTTACAATGCTCAAAATAAGCATCTGGCACCATTAAGGCAGATATTTCTGGATCATCTATTAGTATAGAAAAACCAGCAATACTAATATCGAATAGCTTACATTTAAATGGCTCAGGATAGCTCTCTATGCTTAGCTGGCAGTAACCGGCCAATGAATCTGAGGCTCTGATTCGGTAGTGATTTCTAGCCTCTATCCATAGAAGTTTGTCAGGTATAGGTATAGAAAATACAGATAAACCATCTTCTTTATATTCATCAACTCGAAAAGCTTCGAAGGCAATTTTAACGCCTAAGTAGTCTGCGTTAAAAATGAGTTTGTCAGTACGAACCAGGTCTCTAACATCAGATTTTTTAGGCTTATGATAAAAAACTAAGGTTTTGTCGATTAAATTAATATCATATATTGTTGTTGCAAATGCATCAGTACCATACTGAACATTCAATATACATTTTTTTTTAAAAAGGATTTGTAGCTTTCCAATAGTATGCTCTGTTCCGTGTATTACAAAAGGTGAATCATATATCATTTTATTTCTTTATAAGTTGTTCATGATTTTCTAGGGCGCCAAGTAATAGTTTTAGAGCAATACCCTCTTTGGCTATTTCTATTATACTTGGAATAATTGAATGACCATCAACAAAAAGCAGTTCTTGAGCCTCATAATATCTAAAGCCCATATACCAAGATTCAAAGTCCCTACTTTTAATATTGGCTCTTTCAATAACCGTTATTTGATGGTGCCGTTTGTCTTTTAGAATTTTAGAAAAAGTAAATTCAACATCAGATTCTTTACCCTCAAGTACTTGAATATAATTACCATGTGCATAGATTAAGCAACCAGTGACATTTCTTAAGGCATTATTTTTCAATGAAATATTTAATAAATCTATCTGTTGATCATAATCTAATATGTTAACCGTTGAACTCACATAAACTATATGGAACATCGGGGGGGAAATTGACAAGATTTACTCCTAACTCTAAAAATAAGAGCTTATGTAACTGATGTTATGCAGATACTCAGCGGTTTATAAAAAAACACCAATGAGATCGCTGTCTCGACGAGGTGTTAATTGGGTTTTCGCACCCGTAGGCGAGATATTTTCTTTTGCTCTGCTAAATGGTAGCTACCAACTTAAAGCGGGACAAGACAGTACTTTAACCTTTTAT
>CAIVGC010000113.1 GCA_903905335.1 uncultured Methylococcaceae bacterium | reverse complement strand
TCTATAAAATCCAAACTATACAGCCAGATCGATTTCAAAGGCTTGAAAATTGGCTTTTTGCCGTAGAAGAAAAGTTTAATAGACGCATATTGCCCGTGACAGAAAATATTTTAGATAAATGGGCCGAAATATCTGCAAATGCAGAATTAAATGGTGGAAAACTGGCTGTTATGGATAGTTTAATAGCAGCAACAGCTTATGAGCATAAGTTGACATTGGTTACTCGTAATGTGGATGACTTTAAGCTGGCTCCTATAGAAATAATTAATCCATATATAATTTTATCCTAAAGTAGGATGTGTTCTACTAAGCGGAACGAGGCTTGCAACCTCATCCCAAACGTTTAAGACTCCCATTATCTTAGAAAGATTTGCAAAGAGAGACATCCCGCTGCTACTTTTTTAATACAATTTCTTACGCTTAAATTTAAAAGGAAGCACCCTGCCATCACTACGCATAGCTTCCGAACTGAATGGCTTTAAACTAATCTTAATCCTTGAAGTGCTACTCAAGCATTAATCCGCTATAATTATCCATCTTTTTTATCAACTAGGAGCTTTACCTCAACATGGCAATAGAACGCACTTTCTCAATTATTAAACCTGATGCTGTCGCAAAAAATGTAATCGGTCAAATTTACAGCCGCTTTGAAAGCAATGGCTTGCAAATCGTTGCTGCAAAAATGTTACATTTAACCCAAGCACAAGCTGAAGGTTTTTACGCAGAACACAGCGAGCGCGGCTTCTTTAAAGACTTAGTTGCTTTTATGATTTCAGGTCCTGTCATTATGCAAGTATTGGAAGGCGAAAATGCAGTCCTTAAGCATCGCGACATTATGGGCGCTACTAACCCTAAAGAAGCGGCGGCTGGCACTATTCGCGCTGACTTTGCTTCTAGCATCGATGAAAACGCTGTACACGGTTCTGATGCAGTAGAAACTGCTCAAAGAGAAATCGCTTATTTCTTCGCGGATAACGAAATCAGTGCTAGAACCCGTTAATCTTACTTCCGTTAAACCCAATCGGTTTAACCTGCTAGATTACGACAGAAAAGGTCTTGCGGCCTTTTTTGTCGCTTTAGGCGAAAAACCTTTTCGGGCCACACAGATACTTAAATGGATTTATCAGGAAGGTGTTGAAGATTTCGACCTGATGACTGACTTAAGTAAGTCTTTACGTGCTTATCTCAATGAAAATTGTTATCTAGCCACGCCTGAAATTGTCATTGAACAAATTGCTAGCGATGGTACTCGTAAATGGGCGCTACAAACGAGTTGCGGTAATCGTATCGAAACTGTGTTTATTCCCGAAGAAGGTCGCGGTACTTTATGCGTATCCTCGCAAATTGGCTGTGCGTTAGCCTGTACGTTTTGCTCTACTGCTCAACAAGGCTTTAACCGCAATTTAACGACTGCTGAAATTATCGGCCAAGTCATTGTTGCCCAAAAGCGCTTAGGAACCACTAAGAAAATCACCAACGTGGTCATGATGGGTATGGGCGAACCCCTGCTTAATTTTGATAATGTCGTTGCTGCTATGAATTTAATGATGGATGACTTTACCTTTGGCCTGTCCAAACGCAGAGTGACCATTAGTACCTCGGGTGTCGTACCTGCTATGTATCGTTTAACACAAGCCTGTGACGTCAGCCTTGCCGTTTCGTTACATGCTGTCACCGATGAACTACGCGACGAATTAGTCCCTATTAATAAAAAATATCCGTTAAAGGAATTAATGGAAGCATGCAGGGAGAATGCTAAACTTTCGCCACGACGCACGGTCACTTTTGAATATGTGATGCTAGAGGGCGTTAATGATTCTATGCAAGATGCCAAGGGACTGATTAAACTATTAAAAACCGTGCCATCAAAACTTAATTTGATTCCTTTTAATCCGTTCCCTAATAATAATTATCGCTGCTCTAGCAGTGAAACTATTCATCGTTTTAAGACGCTATTAAACGATGCCGGTATTATCACCACCGTCAGGAAAACACGCGGTGAAGATATTGATGCCGCTTGTGGCCAATTAGTTGGACAAGTCGACGATAAAAGTCGCAGGCACCTAAAACTCAAACTAATTAACCCAGAAAGTGCAGCCTAATTATCTAATAATTCATATCCGTTGGATCCTAGCACTGTTAGTTGCCTCTAGTTTAAATTCCTGCGCGCTGTTTACGGATCACAGCGCCGAAAACGCTGAATATACACGCATTCATTTACAACTGGGTGTGCGTTATTTAGAAATGAATAAACTGGAACTGGCTAAAGAAAATTTACAATTGGCGATAGAACAAGACCCTAATAATGTTCAGGTACAAAACTCCATCGCCTTTTTATATGAAAAATTAAATAATATTCAGCTTGCTAATAGTCATTATCAGACAGCCCTAAAACTGGCCCCTGACGATTGGAGTGTACAGAATAATTTTGGCCGCTTTCTTTGTGAGCACGGTAAAAATCAGCAAGGCTTAGAGTTACTTACTAAAGCTATTGCAACACCTTTAAATGACAAACCTTGGCTAGCAATGACTAATGCTGGACGCTGCCAAGAAGTTTCGCAACAAGTACAAGAGGCTAAAACTTATTTTAAGCAAGCATTAAACTTAAACAATAGCTATGCACCTGCTTTACTGGAAATGCAAAAAATCAGCTATCTTAGTGCTGATTACTGGGCAGCAAAAACTTATTTTCAGCGCTATTTAGTCGTCGGAGAACAGACTGCAGGTAGCTTATGGTTTGCACTAAAAACTGAACAGGCCTTAGGCAATAAAAACTTAGCAAAGCAATACCAACAACAATTACTAGAAAAATTTCCGCTTTCTGAAGAAGCACAAAAGAGCGCAAGTATAAAAAACTTTTAAAGGGTTATGACTCATAACCGCTACAGCACTTAATTAAGACATGGCCAATAATATACAAGCAATTCGAGGTATGCACGATGTGCTACCTGATCAAACCCCTTTATGGCAATACACTGAACAGATACTTCGTGAAGTATTAGGCAGCTATGGCTATAGCGAAATACGCTTACCGATCGTTGAAAAAACCGAATTATTTAAACGCTCTATCGGTGAGGTTACTGATATTGTCGAAAAAGAAATGTATACGTTTGAAGATCGTAATGGTGATTCTTTAACCTTACGACCCGAAGGCACTGCCGGATGTTTAAGAGCGTGTTTGGAACATGGACTACTACATAATCAAACGCACCGTCTATGGTATTACGGTCCTATGTATCGTCATGAACGGCCGCAAAAAGGTCGTTATCGCCAGTTTATACAATTAGGTGTTGAAACCTATGGTATGTCAGGACCTGATATTGATGCTGAACTGATATTGATTATGGATAGACTCTGGAAAAAACTCGGCATACGCGATAAAGTGCGCTTGGAGTTAAATTCCTTGGGCACCATTGCTGAGCGTCTAGTTTATCGTGAAACTTTAGTCGAGTATTTTCAAAACCATTTAGCTAGCTTAGATGAAGATAGCTTACGACGATTGAAAACCAATCCCTTGAGGATATTGGACACCAAAAATCCAGCCATGCATGAGGTGGTCACTAATGCACCAGAACTCATGGATTATTTGGGCGAAGATAGTTTAAAGCACTTTAATACCTTAACAGCGACCTTAGATGATTTAGGTATTAGCTATGCAATAAATCCACGTCTAGTGCGTGGCTTAGATTATTACAGCAAAACAGTTTTTGAATGGGTGACCGATGAACTCGGCTCACAAGGCACTGTTTGTGCTGGGGGACGTTATGATAGTCTCATTGAACAATTAGGTGGCAAACCTAATTTTGCAGTAGGCTTTGCCATGGGTATAGAGCGCTTATTAGCCTTATTGGAAAACTCAGAATCCATTCAGCTTAATAATGTGGTTGATGTCTATATGATTCGAGTCGGTGACTTAGCCGAACAAGCAGGCTTTCGTTTTGCAGAAGACATTAGAAATAAAGTGCCTGGATTAAAACTGCAAGTTAATTGCGACGGTGGCAGTATTAAAAGCCAATTTAAGAAAGCCGATAAATCTGGCGCACTATACGCGCTTATTTTAGGCGATGATGAAGTCAGTCGCGGTGAAGTGAGCATTAAATCGTTACGTAATGCACAAGACCAGCAGCAAACTCTAAGCCAAGCACAGGCTTGTGAGTTTTTAAGGCTAGCCTTCGATAAAGCCTAGTTGCTTGAGCTATAAGCTCGCCCAAAACTATTTTTTTAAATTATAACCATAGAGAAAGCTAGTGGAAATTTACGATACAGAAGAAGAACAACTCGAGGCCGTTAAACGCTGGTGGAAAGAAAACGGACAAGCCACGATTATTGGCATAGTCATGGGTGTTGCGCTAATTCTAGGATGGAATTATTGGCAAGATCATAAAAAAGCCCAAGCAGCACAAGCCTCTAGTTTATATAGTGAATTGCTACAAGCAACTGCCAGCAATAAATTAGACAGCGCTGAAAAAATAGCTGAACGTATTCAACAACAACACCCAAAAACAGAATATGCAGCTTATAGCGGTCTTTTATTAGCTAAGGTGAAAGTTCAGCAAGGTGACCTTACTAAGGCTGAAAGCATTTTAGCGAGCATTGCGAATGGTTCAAATAAAGAACTAGGCAATATAGCTAAAATCAGACAAGTTCGTTTAATGATGGCTAATGGCCAATATGAACAAGGCTTAAAACTGATTAACGGCATTGATCCTGCTAGCTCAGTTAGCTATTCGGGTAACTATGATGAATTAGTCGGTGATTTATATGTCGCACTTGATCGTCTTGATTTAGCGCGTAGCTCTTATCAAAAAGCTTTAGAAAGTGGCTACCGCTCGCCCTTATTGCAACTTAAGATTGATGATTTAACCGCGCCTGAAAAAGTTGCGACTTTAGTCACTGAAACTGAAAAATAATGCGCCTATTTTCGATTATATTAATCAGCTTAGTACTAACAGGCTGCTCCGGATATGATACCGTTAAAGAAACCTTTTCTGGTATCACCGATTACTTTAAAGGCGGTGAAGATAACTCAGAACCACCCTCGGTACTCATAGAATATCCACCTGAAATAACAATCGAAGAAGTATGGCGTGAATCAGTCGGTGTAGGCTCTGATCAACAATCACTCAAACTAATTCCAGCTATCGCCGCCGGTAAAATAATAGCCGCCGATAAAGAAGGCTTAATAGAAGCGCGTGATTTAAATACCGGCCGTTTAATTTGGAAAGCAAAAACTGAAATCCATTTTTCTGCAGGCCCAGGCTTAGGGGTTGGAACACTGATATTAGGGTCAAGTGATGCAGACGTAGTGGCCTTAAATATAGAAAACGGTGAAGTATTATGGAAAGCAAAAGTTACTAGCGAAGTTCTTTCAGTCCCTTTAGTTTCTCATGGCATCGTTGTAATACGAACTACCGATGGTGCAGTGAGTGCTCACAATGAAAAAACAGGTGTGAAACTTTGGCATTATGAACTGACCTCACCGGCTTTAAGTGTACGCGGCATAGGCGCACCTATTATTTATGAAGATAATGTCATCGCAGGTTTCGATACCGGAAAGCTAATGGCTTTACGTTTACTCGATGGCAAGTATACCTGGGAAACCAGTATTGCCATTCCTAAAGGACGTACCGAAGTCGAACGTTTGGTTGATATTGATGTTGATCCTCTTGATGTAGGCGGTACACTTTTTGTTACCGGTTATCATGGTGGTGCTGCTGCAGTCTCTGAAATTGATGGTGATGTCTTATGGCGCAATGAAGCGATATCATCCAATACAGGCATCAGTCATGATTTTAGATATTTGTATTTATCTGATGCCAACGACAATGTCTTGCAAATTGAGCAACGTACGGGAGCAGGTCTATGGAAACAAAAAGAATTACAACATAGAAAACTCACCAAGCCGGCAATTGATAACCACTATGTTATCGTTGGAGACTTTGAAGGCTATGTCCATTGGCTTGCAATTAATGATGGTCGACAACTAGGCCGTTTTAAAGTCACCAAGAATATCGGCATCGATATACCACCTATCGTGGTAAATGATACTGTATACATTTACGCAAAAGACGGCACACTCGCCGCTTTAAGAACCCGGCCACACTAAAACTATGTTACCTGTAATTGCCCTAGTCGGGCGCCCCAATGTTGGCAAATCAACTTTATTCAATTTTTTAACCCGAAGCAGAGAAGCTTTAGTTGCCGATTTCGCTGGTTTAACTAGAGACCGTCAGTACGGTCGTGTCAAACATGGAGATAGAGCTTGCTTAGTAGTTGACACTGGCGGCATCGCTGATGATGCTGAAGGCATAGAAAGCTTTGCCAGAAAACAAGTACAAGTTGCTTTAGAAGAAGCCGACCTTGTGTTGTTTTTGGTCGATGCTCGTGAAGGCCTTAGCGCCTCTGATAAAGTCATTGCTGATACTCTAAGAAAACTAGATAAACCCATATTATTAGTCACTAATAAAGTCGATGGTATTGATGCGACCATTGCTGCTGCGGATTTTTATTCGCTGGCACTAGGCGAGCCCGTACAAATTGCCGCGTCTCATGGTAGAGGCATACCCGAATTATTACAGCGCGTAGATCAACTATTACCGCCAGCCGATGAAGAACTAGTCGACGAAGAAACCAAAGGTATAGCTATTGCAGTCGTAGGTCGTCCTAACGTCGGTAAATCTACGCTAGTTAATCGTTTATTAGGTGAAGAACGCGTCATCGTCTACGATGAACCTGGCACTACGCGCGACAGCATTTACATTCCCTTTGAACGCAATGGCAAACAATTTACCCTAATTGATACCGCAGGTATGCGTAGGCGTTCTAGAGTTTCTGATGTCATAGAAAAATTCAGCGTTGTTAAAACTCTACAAGCCATCGAAAAGGCTAACGTCGTTATTTATTTAGTGGATGCTCGTGAAGGTATCACCGATCAAGATGCGCATTTATTAGGTTTAGTACTAGAGGCTGGACGCGCGCTAATCATCGGCCTCAATAAATGGGATGGCATTAGTATCGAGCAAAAAGATACCATTAAACGACATCTGGATGTAAAACTGTCTTTTCTTGAGTTTGCTGAAAAACATCCTATTTCTGCCTTGCATGGCAGTGGTGTCGGCAAATTATTTGATGTAGTTGGTAAGCTATATGCAGCGGCTATGATTGATATGTCAACGCCGGTATTAACTCGAATCTTAAAAGAAGCGACTGATGCGCATCAACCACCGATTATTCATACCCGTCGTATTAAACTAAAATATGCCCACCAAGGCGGTCGTAATCCTCCGGTTGTTATCATACATGGCGCACAAACTGATGCTTTACCGACCTCTTACAAACGCTATTTAATGAACTATTTCCGTGACAAGCTTAATTTGTCAGGAACACCTATACGCATAGAGTTTAAATCACCAGTTAATCCATTTCATGGCAATAAAACCAAGCTAACCGATTGGGCTGTAGAAAAACGCATACGCCTCATTAAACGCGCAAAAAGTAAGAAAGATTCATAAGTACTCTGTGCAAGGCACTCAGCAAAAGGATAAAATCTTAGCTTAGTGCCTTTTGTCTCTAACCCTTAACCGAACCTTATTTATGGCCACTATCAATTTTCAAGGCAAACCTTTGAACACTTCAGGTGAATTACCTGCAGTGGGCAGCAAAGCACCCGACTTTTCTTTAACAACGAATAAATTAACAGAGGTGTCACTGGCAACTTATGCAGGACAAAAGAAAGTATTAACCATCGTACCAAGCCTAGACACACCGACTTGCGCGGCCTCTACTCGTAAATTTAACGAGAAAGCATCGCATTTGTACCATACAGTAGTGCTGGTTATTTCAGCGGATTTACCCTTTGCACAGAGTCGCTTTTGTGAAACAGAAGGCTTGAAAAATGTGATCCCTTTATCCACTTTTCGCTCAACATTTGCTGATGATTATGGTGTAAAACTAACTGATACTTTTCTAGCTGGCTTAACCGCTAGAGCCATCGTGATTATCGATGAGCATGATAAAGTC
>CAIVGC010000112.1 GCA_903905335.1 uncultured Methylococcaceae bacterium | reverse complement strand
TGCAGCTTATCAAGTTTAATATCTATAGATGCAGGTATAGTTGCAAAGGGCAAATAACCATTTGTTTCATCCAAACAATCTAAGTAACGATTATTATTACGATAAAGAGTGTCCTTACTGCACCCACTCCATCATATGCTGACCATAGATCAAATAATTGCAGCATTAAATGTAGTCGATGACTCTTATTTCCCAAGGGTGGCTTTAGAAGAGGCCCTTGCTCAGCAGGAGGTCATTACCCCAGTGTTATTAGATATAATTAAGACATTACCAATGATCCAGAATCTCTTGAGGACACACCTGCTTTTATCTATAGTCTCTATCTTCTTGCGCAATTTAGGAAAAAAAGAGCTTATCCAATCATTATGCAATATTTTAGATAGCTTGGACTTGAAGACGAATCCTTAGATCCAACAGGTGATATGGTCACAGAAGATTTGGATAGTATTTTAGCCTCTGTTTGTCATGGCGATCTTAGTTTAATAAAGCAACTTATTGAAGATCCAGAAGTAAATGAATATGTTCAGAGTGCCGCACTAGGGTCTTTAGTTATTCTTTACAATGTTGATAAGCTGTCACGAGAAGAGCTTGTTAGCTACCTTAAAACTTATCTAGTTCGGTGTATTGCAGAGAATTGCGATCCGTTGGTTATTGCTCTTTTGGCTGTTATTTGCTGTTAAATTCATCCTGCCGAACTCTATGAGCAATTAACTCTTTGCTTTGACCAGGATTTGTGTGATAAACAAATGATTCATCAAACTGATTTTGATCGCCACATGCAAATGGATATTGAAAGGGTGCTGGCAGAATTAAAAGCTAACCCTAGGTTTAAGCTCATTAATAATGTTATTTCTGAAATGGAATGGAATGGTGGGCCTGTTTTCATCCAGAAACCAATTCAACTAAATCTCTTCCCTTAAGACAGACTGGCAACGCTAAGATTGGCAGAAATGATCCCTGCCCTTGCGATAGTATAAAAAATGTTGCCTTAACTAATATCAAGGTCAAGAGCCTGCTCAACAGTGAAACCTTATAAGGTTGGGTTATAAAAAGCATGCAACCCAACTTACCGGACTATTGATAAAACGCTTATGACAGCACAATAATCAACGCAAACCATAGTCCAACAATAAACCTACGAATATCACCAATCCAAACCAATTATTATTAAGGAAGGCTTTAAAGCACAGCGTTTTGTCTCTATGAAATATCAATTTTTGTTGATAACCAAAAAATCCAGCTGCGATTAAGACACTACTATAATAAACCCCACTTAACTGCTGCAACTGCCCAACGGCCACTAATAACATTAAAATAATAAGCTGCAAGATAGCCATAATATGTCTATCGTAGTCACCGAAAAGTATGGCAGTTGATTTAATGCCTATTTTTAAATCATCCTCTTTATCGACCATGGCATACATGGTGTCATACACTAAAGCCCATAAAACCACCGCTAAATACATGACCCATGCAACAACTGGAATACTATTAAGTTGTGCGGAAAACGCCATAGGTACTGCCCAACCAAAGGCAATTCCCAAATAAGCCTGGGGCAATTGCGTGTAACGCTTCATAAAAGGGTAACTGGCCGCCAGAAATGCGGCAACAAATGACAACATTACCGTATAGATATTAAGCAACCATACCAGCGCAAAAGCACATAAACATAACACCACAAAAAATATTAAAGCTTCTTTAGGTTTAACTCTACCCGCAGCAATAGGGCGCTGCTTTGTCCGTGCGACATGAGGATCAAAATCCCTATCTGCATAATCATTAATAACACAGCCCGCAGCTCGCATGAGTACGACACCCAAACTAATAACGATTAACACAGTTATATCAGGCTTGCCTGCACTGGCAACCCATAATGCCCATAAGGCCGGCCATAATAAGATCAAAATACCAATAGGTCGATCAAAGCGCGCTAAAAGCCAATATTGTCTAGCTCGATCTTTGGTATGTTCGTTAATGAATGATATTGCCACTGTCATGCCTTTCTATTGTATCGATACAGGTAGCTATAAAAACCTCATTTAGGGTTTTTAAGCTTAACCTCTTAAAAATGATATTATAGCCATTAATTTTATCGAATGCTGGCTTCCTAGACGTGCAAATCATGAAAGCAATCTGTTATCACAATCCGCGTTGCGGAAAATCACGACTAACCCTGCAATTATTACAAGATCACGCTATCGACGTAGAGGTGATTGAATACCTTAAAACACCACCGACAGCTGAGGTATTAGATAATCTCTTGCTTATGTTGGATATGCAGCCGCGTGAATTAATGCGTAAGAATGAAGCAATTTATAAAGACCTTAGTTTAGGTAATACCGAGTCAGACAGACTCGCTCTTATTGAGATCATGATCACTCATCCTATACTAATAGAGCGCCCTATCGTTGTTGTTGGCAATAAAGCCGTAATAGGCCGACCACCAGAAACAGTCCTCACTTTGCTATAAAACATAGGGATCTCTACACAAATCGTCATCTCGGCATGGATTGCCGAGATCCAGAGACTAAGGAGGGTAATGTGCGACCTATATCTGACTAAATTATAGATAAATGTATTTTTTATACTGTTTTTCACATCCATGTGTCATAGATTCCGGCAATCCATGCCGTAATGACGGCACACGAACATCTTTAAATACCTATGAATATAACAACTACTCATGATAAAAATACTTGTTCTTTATTACTCCCGTAACGGCACGACTGCTGAAATGGCCCAACATATCGCTAGAGGCGTTGCCTCAGTTAGCAACGCTGAAGCCGTATTAAGAACGGTACCAGAAATTTCCAGTATTTGTGAAAAAACAGCTGAAAGCATTCCTACTCAAGGTGCAATTTATGCATCGCTTGATGACTTAAAACAATGTCATGGTTTAGCCTTAGGTAGCCCCACCCATTTTGGCAATATGGCCGCAGCACTTAAATACTTTATTGATAGCACGACTGAAACCTGGCTTTCTGGTGCCTTGATCGGCAAACCCGCCGGCGTTTTTACCTCTACAGGTAGTTTACATGGTGGCCAAGAAAGCACTTTACTATCCATGATGTTGCCTCTTATGCACCATGGTATGTTACTTGTAGGCTTACCTTATACAGAAACTGCCTTACGTGAAACTTCATCTGGCGGCACTCCTTATGGACCTAGTCATGCGGCAATGGAACATAACGGTTTAAGCGCGCATGAAAAAACCTTGTGCCGTGCGCTGGGTGCTCGTTTAGCGAGCACCGCTCTTCTTTTAAATCAGGCTTAAGCAATAATGTATATCAACCCCCTCTATTATTACAGACTCGCCTTGTGTGGTTATTTTGGTTTATTTGCTTTATTAATGTTATGGAACACCGTGTTAGCACCAACTACAGGTTTACCTGTCGCATTAATTCTATTGGTGACTATCACACCGCTGTTATTGCCTCTGCGAGGTTTTCTTAACAACAATCGCAGAAGCTGCTCATGGATGGCTTATATCTGCATGATTTATTTCATACATGGCTCAGTGGCCACTTACGCTAACAATAGCGAACGCTTATATACAGGCTTAGAGACTCTACTCAGCTTAATGATTTTTTTTGGTACTACGCTATACGTACACTACACCGGCAAACAAAAATGACCATGGCAAAGCAATTGCCCTTACAGTTCGAGTTTAGAGCTAATCAAACCTTTGAAGATTTTTTCTCTAGCACTAACCTAGAAGTTATTGATCATTTACAAAAAGCTAGCGTAGGTCTAGGTGAGCGACAAGTTTTTCTCTGGGGGGCATCAGGTTTAGGCAAAAGTCATTTACTGCAGGCTTGCTGTCACAAAGCTCAAAGCCTAGATTTAAGTTCATTTTACTTTTCTTTTTCAGCTTTAGAACTACCTGATCCTGAACTACTCATCGGACTGGAAGTATTTAATATAGTTTGTTTCGACAATATCGAAAATATTGCGGGTAATGCAGCCTGGGAAAACGCTTTTTTTAACTTTTTTAATCAGCATCGCGATCAAGATCATATTCTAATAATGTCGTCCAACTGCGCACCTAAGCAGATAGCGATACAATTGCCTGACCTTAAAACGCGCCTTAACTGGGGGTTAACTTTAAAACTACAGTCTCTGTCCGACGATGACAAGATAAAGGCTTTAATTTTCAAAGCAGACAAGATGGGCTTTCAAATATCGACACAAGTAGGGCACTTTTTACTAACTCATTATGAAAGAGATCTACCTGCCTTATGGGTGCTGTTAACAAAACTAGATCAAGCTTCATTAGCCGCCAAACGCAAACTCACTATTCCTTTTTTAAAACAAATTCTCAATGAGTAAGTAAGCACTACATTTGGTAAAGCAACTAAATAACCCAGAAATCAGAGATTATCATGGGAGCAGCTAAAACCGCTCCCACAAAATAAACTACTGTTCTACATAGCTTTATTGATAATAACCTTATCATCAATTACTAATTCAGAAATACCACCTAAGGCAGCACGTAAAGTACAAGAGGCTTTTTTAAAGCCACCTTTGTCAGCATTTTCACCCAACCAAATTAAAGTAATATAACTATCTTTATCACTTTTGGTTTCACTAGGAAAATATACCTGTTCTCCGGTTTCTTTTTTTATGGCTACAGGACATTTTTCACTGGCCATAGTTTGTATGGCTACATAATTTCTAATTGATGCTGCGGCTTCTTTCTGAATATCAGAGGGCTCTTGTTTACTAAGACCCACCATAATGAAACCAGCGGCAAAAACCCCAAAAACAGCAAGAACAATTTTCATCGTTTCAGACATATAGTTACTCCTCTTAAATTATGAAATACAAAACTTTCTTTCCATGAAAACCAAGTATTCTAGCTTTTGTGCTCATCAATCCTCTTGCTAAGACTAGAGATGATACACACATAATCTGTATGAGTATACCCACTATAATTTCATGGGCTACTCTTAGATAACTCACAATAAGTAAAATACCACTATATATACTTAACGACAGTAAAGCGCATCCTATAAAAAGTATCACGCCTTGCTTTTTCATAACAATATTGTTTAATAGTAACAACTATTACCGTCACAAACTTTGAATTCCCATGATATCCAGTCGACTGAAAGAAATACTCAGCCAAATAAAACAAGCAGAAACAAACTACCACCGTAAACCTGGTTCAGTTTTATTATTAGCCGTTAGTAAAACCAAGCCATCCTCTGAGATTTCAGCTATCTATCAAGAGGGGCAACGTCATTTTGGTGAGAGTTATTGCCAAGAAGCATTATTAAAACAACGTGAATTAAGTGCTTTTTCTATTACTTGGCATTTTATTGGACCTATTCAATCAAATAAAACCAAAGCCATCGCTACTCATTTTGATTGGGTACACAGTGTCGATAGTTTAAGTATTGCTCAGCGTCTTAGTAAGCAACGCCCAGCTAATCTAGCACCATTAAACATATGTTTACAAATCAATATGAGTAATGAAATAAGCAAATCAGGTATTAGCCTAGACGATTTACCACAACTTTGTGAGCAAGTTGCTAAACTGCCTAACATAAAGTTACGCGGTGTTATGACCATCCCAGCACCTGACGATAATTTTGAACGGCAACGCCATCCTTATAAAATGCTTTATCAAGCCACTAAAAAACTTGATCAATACAAACTAAACACCATGTCTTTTGGGATGAGTGGAGACTTAATTGCCGCCATTGCAGAAGGCTCTACTATCGTTCGAGTAGGTAGTGCCTTATTTGGAACTAGGGATTAGCTCTCCTCGTTAGGCACACTCTACAGATCAGGTCTTTCCGGCATGGACTGCCGAAATGACGATTTACCCTCTAAGATTCACATAGAGCCAAAATAATTAAGTGATCTCTTTAAAAGCGGATGCTAACATAAACGCTCAAGACAACCCTTTGCTTTTACAAACTAGGAATATCGTTATGCCAAAATATATTATCGAACGTGAAATTCCAGGCGCAGGCTCATTAACTGCCCAGGACTTACAAGGCATCTCACAAAAATCATGCAGTGTTCTTAATGAGCTAGGTCCAAAGATTCAATGGTTAGAAAGTTATGTAACGGATGATAAAGTTTACTGTGTCTATATTGCACCCGATGCCGAAACCATAAAAACTCACGCTAAACAAGGTGGCTTTCCTGCTAATCGTATTTCTGAAGTTAAAACCATCATTGATCCTACAACAGCTGAAAGCTAACTATAGCTAGTTCCCAAGTTTATATACAACTGCAGTAGGTTGGGCTAACGTCTTTATCGTTAACCCAACCTAAATGACTACTGAACCCAGAACAGCTTAACGCTGCTTATCAAGTTCCTGCAAATGCCTTAACTTTTCTTTAATCTTGATTTCTAGGCCACGATCAACAGGCTGATAATAACGAGTTCCGGTAAGTTGCTCAGGAAAATAAGTTTCTCCTGCAGCATAAGCTTCGGGCTCATCATGCGCGTAGCGATAAGCTTTACCGTAATCGAGTGACTTCATCAACTGTGTTGGTGCATTTCTTAAATGCACTGGTACTGCCAGACTTCCGCTCTGTTTAGCATCACGCATAGCGGCATTATAAGCCATATAAACGGCATTACTTTTAGGCGCACAGGCTAGGTAAACGACTGCCTGAGCCAAGGATAATTGACACTCAGGACTACCCAAGCGCTCTTGAGACTCCCAGGCATTGATTGCAATTTGTAAGGCTCTAGGATCAGCATTACCGATATCTTCGGAAGCCATGCGCACAATTCGCCGCGCTAAATAGGCTAGATCACAACCCGCATCCATCATCCGACATAACCAATAAAGAGCAGCATCAGGCGAACTACCCCTTACCGATTTATGTAATGCCGAAATCTGATTGTAAAATTCTTCACCCTGATTATCAAAACGCCTAACACCACCAGACAATACCTCTAAAGCGCAGCTTTCATTAATCACTGTACTATTCTTAGCTGCGGCCAGCTCCACAGCAATTTCTAGCAAATTGAGCAGTCTTCTTGCATCACCATCGGCAGCTTGTGCAAATTGCTGCTTAATATCTTCAGCCATTTCAATGCCCAAGCTACCTAAACCGCTATTGACATCCGCTAAGGCATTATCCAACACTCCCCGTAAATCATCAGTCGTTAAGGCATTAAGCACATAAACACGAGCCCGTGATAATAAGGCATTATTAAGCGCAAAGGACGGATTCTCAGTGGTCGCACCTACAAAATAAACGGTACCATCTTCTACATGTGGCAGAAAGGCATCTTGTTGAGATTTATTAAACCGATGTACTTCATCAACAAATAAAATAGTCTGCCTGAGTTGTTCTTGCTGAATCTTTTTGGCTTCGGCAACAGCCGCCCTAATCTCTTTGACGCCCGATAACACCGCTGAGATGGGCATAAACTCAGCATCTGAGTGCTGAGCAATTAATCGTGCTAAGGTAGTTTTACCCGTACCAGGAGGCCCCCAGAAAATCATAGAATGCAAGCGCCCAGATAGAATGGATTCATAAAGCGGCTTGCCGGGCTTTAGTATATGTTGTTGACCCACATAATCATCTAATGATTTAGGTCGCATTCTATCGGCCAGAGGCTTGGTTAAATCATCAAACATAAAGACAAATAGAGTATGTGAAATTAAAAAAGTACCAATGCCGGCCGGGTTTTGCAACCCCGACCGAAACGTTTAGCTGCTTCGATAACTTCGAAACGTGAGTAACGGGGTTATAAACCCCGTCACGCTTTGGGTATAGAGTTTTCTAACTTTCACCTTTAGCCTAACTTATTGATCAGAAAAAACATCAGCGCCTGCTGGAGCTTTAAATTCAAACACCGTTGGCTTTATAGGTGGGTTTAAAAATACATTGGAAAAATAAATACGCGTTAGCTGTCCAAAGTTATCACTGAGTTCCATACCGCCCAGCACGCCTTTATTTAAACCTATGACAATATATTTAAAACTACTTTCTTTGTTTTTTGGCAATAACCTAATCCAGAACATATCACCCTCGGCACCTTGGTTTTCCATAATAAAATTATCTTCCAAGGAAATCTCACCACTTAACAATAAGGCCGGTGTTGAGCCTACCGACTCATCAAGTGTTTTAACTGTGACTTGTTCCAAGTCGGCATCGTAAAACCAAACCTTACCCGAAGTAGAGACAATTTGTTGTTGAAAAGGCTTTAAATAATCCCAACGAAATTTCCCTGGGCGCTGTAAATAAAAAATGCCCGAACTGGTTTGATAAGGGCTACCTGCTTCATTAATAAGCACTTGTTTAAAATCAGCCGTTAAAGATTTAGAGGTCTTTAAAAATGCTTGCAGTTTTTTGATAGGCTGATCATCCGCATAAGCACTATGACTTAACATAAAAAAACTTAAACAAAGCAAGCGTATAACGTTCATATTTATCATGGTTAGTCTTTTATAATTCATTGTGTAGGTGACTCACTTTGCTTAGGTTCATCTTCATGTATCTCATCAAAAAACGGCTTATCCTGCTCAAAAATGCTTTGTCCGCAATCGGAATAAGTCGTAGGCTCTGAGCCTGAAATATAAGGATATTGTTTGCTGCTCCCACAACTACCCTGGGTTAAAAGACCACTTGCTGAATCAACCGACAATAATTTTACATTATCAGGCGCAATCAGACTCACAGCTTGGGCCGATATTTTCTGCATTAAGGCAATCCAAATAGGTAAAGCACCATTCGCGCCAGTGAGACCTATAGGCTTATTATCATCTCGTCCGACCCAAACCACTGACAAATAGTCGCCGGTATAACCTGCAAACCAACTGTCTTTAGCATCATTAGTCGTTCCAGTTTTACCCACTAAACCGTAATCTTTAGGAAAAGACGCATAAGCGGCATGTCCTGTACCCTCATGCATCACTTCTTGCATCATGGTATTAACGATATAGGTTGCAGCAGGGTCGACAGCTTGCTTAACGTTAAGCGGATAACTTTGCAACTGCTTGCCATCGGTATCGACTACCGCCCTAATGCCTTTAATAGGCGTTGAAAAGCCATCGCCAGCTAAGGTTTGATACATCTGCGTAACCTCTACCGGCGTCAATGAAGCGGCACCTAATAATAATGACGGATACAAATCTAAGGACCTGTTAACACCCATATCTTTTATGGTTTTAGCGACATTTGCTACCCCCACATCCATACCAACACGCACAGTTGCCAAATTATAAGACTTAGCTAAAGCCGTATGTAAGGCAACACTACCATGCTCTCTATGATCATAATTTTTAGGTATCCAATCGACACCATTCTGGCCTTTAACGACAATGGTTGAGTCGTCAACATGGGTAGTAATCGTATATTTTTCAGGATACTGTAAGGCTGTCAAATAAACCGCAGGCTTAACTAATGAACCTATAGGTCTAACCGCATCCAAGGCTCGATTAAAACCGCCCACTATGTTTTCACGGCCACTAGTTAAGGCCACCACATCACCACTATCACGACGAGTTACGATAACAGAGGCTTCAAGATTATCGGCATGAGGTAATTTATCCAATTGCGCTAACTTTAAAGTAACCGTATTTTCTAATACATCTTGAACCTGGGTATCTAGAGTAGTAAAAATTCTTAAGCCTTGAGAGGTTAAATCTTCCTCATGATATTCTTGGCTTAATTGCCTTTTAACCAAATCAAGAAACCCTGGATAACGATTAGATGAATGCTGAGTACGAGCAATCACACTTAAAGCCTTAGCTTTAGCTTCTTGAGCCTGACTGTCACTGATATAACCTTCTGCTGCCATTTCATCGAGCACTAAGTCACGTCGTTGTATAGCTCGATCAGGAAAACGCCGAGGGTCATATTCAGAAGGGCCTCGAACTAATGCCACTAACGATGCAACCTGCTCTAATGGTAGATCTTTAAGTGTACTGCCAAAGTAAAACTCGCTAGCTAAACCAAAGCCATGCACTGAACTTGAGCCATTTTGACCCAGATAAATTTCATTTAAATACGCTTCTAGAATTTCATTTTTACTATAACGATATTCTAAGATAAACGCCATGAGGGCTTCTTTGGCTTTACGAGATAAACTCCGTTCATTCGTTAAATAAAAGTTTTTTACTAACTGCTGAGTAATAGTACTGCCGCCTTGCACAAAGCCACCAGCCAGAACATTAGTCCATATTGCTCTGGCGAGACCTTTCGCTGAAACACCAAAATGCTGATAAAAATCACGATCTTCTGAGGCAAGCAGACCTTTAATCAGTGAATCTGGCGCTTCTTCAAGTTTAATCAGTACTCGGTCTTCTTTAACAGTCGGATAAAAGCTACCAATTTGCACAGGGTCCATGCGAATAATAGCCACATCCTCTGCCGTTGTTATATCTTTAATAGCCACAATGCCCGCAGCAGAAAAATTTAACTGCACAGCCACGCTAGGTTGATGCTGATCCCAAAAAACAAAGTCACGCGTTTTTACGGTAACTTGTGCGCCACTTTTAAAATAACTACCTTCCGCAGCAAGCGTTTTATCTTCTCGATAATGTAACATTTTCAATAAGGCTTCAAGCTTATCAATAGTCATAGTATGACCCGCATAGAGCTCAACAGGATTTGCATAAACACGCGCAGGAACCGCCCAGCGCTTACCTTCGAACTGTTTACGGACATTAAAATCCAGATAACCCAGATAACTAAACAGCATAAACCCCGAACCAACCACTAGCAGAAAAAACAAGTTTCTTATTCTATGAGTGGTCGGTTTTTTTTTCAGTTTATTGGTATTGTATCTATTGCCGGGTCTGCTCATGTTTTCTGCCATAGCCATTTAGTGTCATTAACTTCAATTATCATCCTTGCTTTTGGGTCTATTATACATAAATCAGACGCAGCCGAAGCGATGGTAAAGCATTACAATCATCTGACCATAGTCATTTTAGGGTGGGCAACGCTCACTGCCCACCGTTTATATCAGCAGATGATGCTCAGCAAAAGAAGGCGATACCCAGTAAAAGCGGCTACCAATTTTGCGGGACAGCTTGAAGTTAAGTCGTTCGTAAAGCACAGCAATTTAACATAACAGCCATTATGGCAATAAACCGTGCTCTGCCCCCCCTATTGTTGCATGAATAGAAAGGCCCTCATCAGGATGGCCTGATAGGGTATCAATAGTCGGTAGTCGACTATGTAAATGTAAATAATATAGGTTTGAGGGGTAAAGCTGTTACGGAAGTAGGAGGGAAATGATTAGCTTAGCTTACCCCCCTGCATCAGAATAGTTGTCGGTGTGCCAAGAAAACGTTAGGCACAAAAAAACCGCTCTCAGTCTCCTAACAGAGGTTAATTGATTCGTGGATCTAGTGTTGCTTAGATGATCTTTATAAAACCGTCAAATGATCGCCATTTTCGGTATGCACTAAATCACCGCTACGTTGCAACACAAAATAACCGCGCCTTAAGGCTTCCTTTTTGGCAGTATCATTTATGTGGAATGAGGCAATAGCGCCATATTGTTTGTAGTTTTGGTAGATGGGAAACAGCTTTTTAAAGTTTTGCATCTACCGATCTAACCTATCTAAATCATTTTCATGCGCTTTATATTTAACTTCAACAATACCTATGGCATCAGCGTTAG
>CAIVGC010000111.1 GCA_903905335.1 uncultured Methylococcaceae bacterium | reverse complement strand
TAATACGGGGGTGCGTCCGCAAACCATTACCCCGATGGCAGAAGTATTGCGACAAAATGGCTACAGCACGGCGGCTTTTGGTAAGTATCATGAAACTCCGCCTTGGGAAGTATCGGTATCGGGCGTTTATGATCGTTGGCCTACGCATTCGGGCTTTGATAAATTCTACGGATTCATTGGTGGTGAAACGAATCAGTGGGCTCCAACCATTTATGACGGGGTAACGCGAATTGAAACGCCTAGAGCGCCTAATTATCACTTCACTACCGATATGACGAATCAGGCGATTAGCTGGATTCAAGCACAACAAACCTTAACACCTGATAAACCGTTCTTTACTTATTTTGCCACGGGTGCAACTCATGCCCCACATCACGCACCTAAAGAGTGGATAGAAAAGTACAAAGGCAAGTTTGATATGGGTTGGGACAAACTGCGTGAACAAACCTTGGCAAAGCAAATTGAATTAGGCATTGTACCCAAAGGCACCAAGCTCGCGCCAAAACCCGAAGCCATCAAAGACTGGGAATCTTTATCGGCGAAGGAAAAAGAATTGTATGCGCATCAATTTGAAGTATTTGCAGGTTTTGCAGAATATACCGATCACGAAGTGGGTAGATTATTGGATTCCTTGAAAGACATGGGCGTACTGGACAACACGCTGGTCTTTTACATTGTCGGCGACAATGGGTCGAGTGCCGAAGGTAATATGTCAGGTCTGTTTAATGAAACATCGGCGTTAAATGGTATTCGTGAAAACTTTGATGATGTTTATAAAAATATGGATAAATTGGGTGGTCCTTTAACCTATCCGCATTATGCCGCTGGTTGGGCAGTTGCAGGTGACGCGCCGTTCAGTTATACCAAACAAGTTGCTTCCGATTTTGGTGGTACGCGCAATGGTATGGTGGTGCATTGGCCTAAGGGTATTCAAGCAAATAATGAAATACGCACTCAGTTTAGCCATGCGATAGACATTGCCCCCACTGTTTATGAAGCAGTTAAAATACCCGCGCCTAAAGTCGTTAATGGCATAGTCCAAAGACCCATTGAAGGTACGAGTATGTTGTATTCATTTGATAATGCAAAAAGTCCGACTAAACACACCACCCAATATTTTGAAATGACGGGCAATCGCGCTATTTATCAAGATGGCTGGGTAGCGCGTACCATTCATAGAGCAGCATGGGAATTTCAACCGCGCACGACTTTGGATAAAGATGTCTGGCAATTATTTAATGTCAACGAAGACTTTAGTGAAGCCAATGATTTAGCAGCAACGAATCCTAAAAAGCTGCAAGAATTACAAAAAGTGTTTTTGAAAGAATCCATCAAATACAACGTACTACCGATTGATGATCGCTCGCTTGAGCGTCTTAACCCAGAAATAGCAGGTAGACCTGATTTAATGGGAACGCGCACTGCATTAACGCTTTATGATGGTATGGATGTCACAGAGGGCGCGGGAATTAATACCAAAAACAAGTCTTACACCATTACCGCCGATATAGATTTAACCGATGCCTCCGCAAATGGTGTGATTATTTCTCAAGGTGGACGTTTTGGTGGTTGGTCTTTATATATGAAAGATGGCATTGCTCATCATCAGTATAACTATCTAAGTTTGGAACGCAGTAATATCACCGCTACTAAAGCATTAACTGCAGGGCATCATGTCGTTAAGTACGAATTCACGATAGATGAAGCCAAAGCAGGTGCAGGTGGTACAGCCGTATTGTCTGTGGATGGTGAACAAGTAGCAGAGGGTAAAATTCCAAAAACCCAACCCTATTTGATGTCACTTGATGAAGGTATTAACGTCGGGACTGACCACGAAACCCCTGTGTCGGAAGATTATAAAGAAGGTGATAATAAATTCACGGGCAAAATTCAAAAAGTAACGATTGAGAATTTGCCTGTTAAGAAATAGCGAGGTTGCACCACCGTTTAACTCAACGACTATGAGTTTTCAAGCAATATCACTGCCCATAGTTAAGCCTTGCACCTCGTCAGTATCTGAAGTGCAAGACTTAGCTGTGGGCAGTGGAGCTAATATACCCACATTTTTAATTATTTATATCGACTAACAATGACTCACCAAAAGAAGTCCAAGCCAAGCCGACAAACCACACAAAATAAGTCTGAAACTTCAGGGACGGCAATCAGCAAGGATCAACAACGCGGGGCTATGTTATTGTCGCTTTTTATGTTGGCGGGATTGATTGTATGCGTTATTTATTTTGCGGGCAGGTCTCCAGGCGCGGTAATTGCTCCTGCGCCAACGGCGGCAAAACCTGTGCCGGTTATGCCGATTACGGCTAAAGAATTCGTCGGAGCAGTCGTATGCAATGAATGTCATCAAGCCGAATTTAAAGCTTGGCAGGGTTCGGACCACGAACTGGCGATGCAGGAAGCCACTGCACAAACGGTACTCGGCGATTTCAACAATGTAAAATTCAAGCACGACACTGTCGAATCGACTTTCTTCAAGCGCGACAATCAGTTTATGGTGCGCACCGATGGGCCTGACGGCAAACTGACCGATTATCCCATCACCTATACCTTCGGCGTCAAGCCGCTGCAACAATACCTGGTCGCTTTTCCCGGAGGTCGTTATCAAGCATTGAGCATAGCCTGGGACAGCCGCCCGAAAGCAGAAGGCGGGCAACGCTGGTTTCATCTCTATCCGAAGGAAAAGATGGGGCACACCGATCAACTGCACTGGACCAAGCGTTACCAAAATTGGAACATGGAATGCGCGGAATGCCACTCGACTAATCTAAAAAAAGGCTATGATGCCGCAACCGACAGCTATCACACGACATTTAACGAGATCAATGTCGCTTGCGAGTCTTGCCACGGCCCGGCTTCACAGCATGTCGAGTGGGCCAAACAGGCGCAGCCGCGCCTTACGACTGGCGGCAAAGGTCTGGCGGTTCAACTGCACAGCAATTGGCAAGCCGCTTGGAAACAATCCGACAACAGCGTTACGGCCCAACGCTTAGAGCTTGCCGATGATAAGCTGATGGATGCCTGCTGGGCTTGTCATGCCCGTCGTTCAACACTGGTTGAAAGCAGCCTGCCCGGCAAACCGCTGGAAGACACGCATCACCCGGCATTGCTGACGCAACCCACTTATTATGCCGATGGGCAACAGCGCGACGAGGATTACACCTGGGGTTCGTTCAGTCAGAGCAAAATGTTCCAGCATGGTGTTACCTGCATGGATTGTCACGAACCGCACGCGCTTAAACTCCGCGCCGAAGGCAATGCGCTGTGTACCCGTTGTCACAATGCCGAAAAATTCGACACAGAAAAACATCATTTCCATAAATCCGATTCCAAAGGCGCGCAGTGCATGGACTGTCATGCCCCTGAGCAAAATTATATGGTGAATGACGGACGACACGATCACAGTTTTCGGTTGCCGCGCCCGGATTTATCGCTGGCCTTGGGCAGTCCGAATGCCTGCACGCAGTGTCATGAGAAGCGCAAACCCGATTGGGCGGCGACTACGCTGGATAAATGGTACGGCAAAAGCTGGCGCGAGCGTCGGCATTACGGAACGGCTTTGCATGCCGGAGCGACGCAAGGCGCCAAGGCGTTGCCGACGCTGCTTACACTGGCCCAGGACTTTGCCAATCCGGCGATAGTGCGGGCAACCGCATTAATCCAGGTTACGCCGCTAATGGAGCCGGAGCTTCTGGTTTTTGCCCGTCAGCAGTTAAAAGATCTTGATCCGTCGGTGCGTATTGCAGCGTTAGGACTCATCGAATCGGTCGACCCGGTTAATCGTGCGCTGTCTGCCTCGCCGCTGCTAAGCGATCCGGTGCGAGGCGTGCGCATTGAAGCTGCGCGTATTCTTGCCGCAGTGCCTGATAGCCAGATTTCGGCGGGGCGGCTCAGCGCCCGTAACAACGCGATGGCGGAGTACCTAGATTACTTAACGCTCAACGCCGATTGGCCGACCGAGAACGTCAATCGGGGCAATCTTTACCTACGCCAGGGCAAGGTCGATGCGGCGATAACGGCCTACGAACGCGCCCTTACGCTAGATCCGAGCTTCATCGGCGCTTACGTCAATCTTGCCGATGCCTACCGGCAACAAGGGCATGATGACGAAGGTGAAAAAGTGGTACGCAAGGGCTTAGTGTTATTGCCCAACGCCGCGGATTTGCATCACGCGCTGGGTTTGCTGCTGGTTCGTAAAGCCGACAAGACAACTGCGCTGCAAGAACTTGCGGCAGCTGTCAAACTTGCGCCGGATAATGCCCGCTATGCTTATGTTTATGGCATAGGGTTAAATTCCAATGGGCAGCCGCGCGAGGCGTTGGCGGCATTAAAAACCGCAGACGCACGTCAGCCATACAATCTGAATATACTCAGCGCCCTAATTTCGATACAGCGGGAGTCGGGCGACACCAAATCTGCTCTTGTTTACACAAGGAAGGCCGCAGTAGCGTTGCCGGACAATAAGGAAATACAGCAGTTGGTAACCGAGTTGGAGGGGGGTAAGTAAGTTTTTTGTCGGGATTGATAACACCTAGCCTGACTTGTACTTAAAAGTTAGGCAAATGTTATCACGTGTTGATTTTTTATTTTTCTTATATACAGGCTTAAACGATGTCTTATCAAAATATAACACCAGAAAAAAACATCTTGTTCAAAAACCATAAAATCTGGAACGGGATGATTTTTATCTTGGCCTTGAGTGGTGGTTTTTCCGTATCTGCTGCAGACCTGTTGGACTCTCAAGCATTGGTGCAAGAACTGGGAATTCAGCAAAACGATCTTGCGAATCTGGAGCAAGGCAAAACCGTTTCCTTTAATGTTGTAGAGAGTAATGAAAAGGAGTTGGCCGCTGGCGTTGCAATTTATTTGCCGACAGCACCAGCTAAAATTATTGAGTTTATTAAGAATAAAAATCTGGGATCCATAGATACCTTGGTTACTGCGCAAGGGATTATTCCCGCACAGGCAACCTTGGATAAATTCAAAAGTTTCGGATACAAGGTAGGAGATGAAGAAGCCGAAGATTTTTTGGCAGCAACTCCGGGTAGTCAATTCAACCTGTCTACGCTGGAATTCCAAACGCTACTGCAACATGCAAATTCTAGGAAGTCTGAGGTGGCATCACAAGCCTATCGGAATATTTTATTGCAACGTTGGCAGGCTTATCGCCAGAACGGTTTAAAGGGCATCGCTACGTATGATCGAGGAAATGGCACAGAAGCTAATCCTAGCGGAGAACTGCGTACAGCCACGCTGGACAGTAAAGTACTAGCTCGTTACTTTCCTGAGTTGTATAAAGCTTGGTTGAATTATCCCACTGCTTTTCCCGCTGGCACGGATGAGCAATTTTTCTGGCTTAACCGCAAGGTTGAATCTCGACCCACGGCTATTTTGGGTCATCGTGTCATAGTCAGTACAGATGCTGGCGAGGTGATTCTGGCCCGTCAGTTTTATGTTGGACATTCTTATAACTCCAATCAACTTAGTATAGCTTGCTTGCCCTACCGCGAGGGTTCGCTGGTTTTTTATGCCAATCGAAGTTTTACCGACCAAGTTGCAGGTTTTGGCAGTAGCCTGAAGCATAAGGTCGGACGCGAGCAAATGCGCGATGAAATTGTTAGTCGGTTAAATAATTTGCGTAAAGCTTTTAAATAAAACTATAAAAAACATGAAGAAAAATGCCGGAAGGTACATATAGAACTTTACCGGAAACGAAAACATTAAGGAGACATTATATGATCGAAAAAAATAGATATTTATCGATTATTTTACCTTTGGCCCTTGCGACCTCATTGGCGACAGCCTTTAGCGTTCATGGTGCCGAAACGCCGATCAGCGATGCTGTCCAAAAGCATTGGACTATTAATCTCACTACCTATATGTGGATGCCAGGCATTGATGGGGACGTCTCCGCCGGACGAATCAATAGGTCGGTCGACGCCAGCTTTATCGATATCGCTGGAAAGTTACGTAGTTTTCCGATGGCTTTCAATGGTCATCTCGAAGCCTATTACGAAAAAATGGGGTTTTACTTGGACGGTAATTACATGGGTATGGATTTTAAGCCCCGCTTCGATAAGATTAGCGAGGGATTGTCTACCCGTATGGGTATCATGGAGTACGGTGCAATGTATCGGGTGCTTGGTTCGGCAGCCTCGAAAAATATCATCCACTGGGTCGATAAATCGAATTCCAGTTTCAACAGTCTAGATATTTATGTCGGTGGGCGTACCATTTGGCTGGGTAACGATATCCAATTAACGGGTCCCCGCAACACTTTGGTTTCGGCCAACGCATCCTTGAGTGCTCCGTTGATAGGCGGTCGGGCCACAGTGGACATTACCTCGAAATGGTTCCTTTTGATGGATGGCAACGTTGGAGGTTTCGGCGTGGATAATGTGAAATTTACTGGCTCCGTGCTCGGGACAGTTGGCTACCGTACCCAGCTTTTTGACGTGCCCATATCGGTGGAAGCGGGTTACAAGGCTTTACGAGTGGATGTGAGCAAAGCTAATATCGAAACTAACGTGACGATGAGTGGGCCATTCATCGGACTGACCGGGCATTGGTGAGGATCCAATTATAAATTTGTCCTACAGATACTCAACTTATTTCATACACGATCGTAAGCAGCTAGCGCTACCGCCTATCCTTAATTTTCATCCTGTGATTTAGCATCTACCGACGCAACAGCAAACGGCAGTAACTCATCAATACGACTATTAGGCCAGGTTGGTAGTTTTTCTAAAGCACCTTTCAGCCATTCGCTTGGATTTAAACCATTTAGTTTGGCAGTACCGAGCAGT
>CAIVGC010000110.1 GCA_903905335.1 uncultured Methylococcaceae bacterium | reverse complement strand
TGTCGAATGCCGGCGATTTGTTCTATGAATTGCTAGATAATGCCCTGGCTAAACCAGAAACATTGCCTATAGTCTATGAGGTTTATTATTTTTGTCTACAGGATGGTTTTTGCGGTCGATATAGCCTTAATTCAGATAAAGTGACTGATTATTTACAGAAGTTGAAAGCACATATACGCTTGCAGCCAATAACAGAAACGCCTTTAATATTGACCACAATTAAGCGCAGCTATTTTCGTATTCCTAATTATAGTTATTACGTGGGCACTGGTTTATTTTTGGTATCGATTTATTTTTTCCTTAATTATTTGGCCAATACTTGGCAATCGTTCTAATATTATGACCTCACGGTTAGATGACTTATTTTCTGTTGAAAACTTACGTCAGAACTGGCAGAGGCAAGTTGAGCCTGATAATACCCCTTTGTCAATTGCGCTTAATCTAGCTATTCATGCGAAATATCAAAATTTGCAGCATTTGCTTGTTAAAAAGTATATTGATATCTCTTGTTTATCCGTCAACTTAAATGAGCTAACCGAGGCAATTAATCAAGCTTATCCAATAGAGGGGGACGATTTAGCTGTTGAGGCAAAAGACCAAGAAGGTCTTGTAAGTCTGTTGGAGCAACTGGAAGCTTTGGTGTGGGCACTGAGCTTGTCTAAAGGTGAGCTTTAATGCACCTGTTAGAAGCACGTATTGTAAAAAACATTGGGCGATTTGATCCTATTAATCTGCTGACTTTATTAGATTATATGGGTTATGGCATGGAAGATATTTTGTTTTTCAGCCATTTTAGTATGTGTTCGCAATCGCGATTAATTCAGTCTATTGAATTTCGATATTTTCCTAAGAAAGTGCTTATTAGTCTTAATTTAGGTTTGTTGGGTGGGCAAAGCCTATTACCTAATTATTTCTTTAAGCAGGTGGATGATAATGTCATTGACGATCAACGCTTCTCCGATTTTTTTGGTTATTTTGACGATAGGTTATTACGTCGCTATTTGTTAGCAATTTATCCTGAGCATGATCAAGCCATTGAGCCTAATTGGGAGGTTAGAAAAAAAGCATCTTTACAAACGCTAAAGTTAAATAGTATCGCCAGTTTACATTGGTTATCTCAACTGGTTTTTCCTGAGTTACAAATAAGGGCAGAAAAAGTAACCTTACAAAGACATATGGATTTAGGCGCGCCTATTTTGGGGAAAACTCAGTTAGGTTATCAAGCTGTATTAGGAAAAATAAAGAAAATACCAGTGCCTGGTGTGCGTATTACGCTGATTAGCGATGAAGATAGTTTTATTCATAACCAACCTTGGCCTGATGAAGTTGAGCGTCGTTTGCAAAAGCTGATGTTGCCAATTTTACAAGGTATAGATTTAGATTTGGAGATTTGGCTAATGATAAGAAGCCAAAGTACTAACTTGAGCTTAAAAACTAATAGCTATCTAGGCTATGAAAATATAGTAGGTGATGCTGATCAGGTTCGGCAAATCAGAATTTTCTCTGGGCGTTTATACGATTGGCATTAAGGACAGCACGATGAATATTGAGTTATTAAAAGGCCAGTTTAAGGTTGATGAAACGTCTAGTTTTGATTCTACTGACCCTAGGCTAGATGAGATTGCGACCTTGGCGCAGACCGGAGAATATATCGAAGCAGCTAGGCTTAGTGAAGTTATCTTGGCATCTGGCATATATGACATTAGGTTAATTTGTTATTTCCTTTATGGTTATCTGTTGGAAGAAGGATTAGTCAAGCTTATTGAAGTCGTCGAGTGTTTAAATAATATTATCGTCAAAAATTGGGACGCTTTAGGACCTATTAATAAACGAGAAAAAGTCTTTGAAAAAAGTCTTGAATGGATGTTTAAGCAACTATTGAAAAAGATCCAATACGAAGAAGGAAAAAAAACGCCACTATGGCAAGAGTGGAAAGCGGATATTAATAGCGATCAGATAAATGAAATACTGGAATTGGGTAGCGTATTACGCTTAAGCCTTAATCACCAACTTGAAGATAATGCAGGTTTTTTAGTTGATTTATGGAGCAAATTAGAAAAATGGTTGCGGGTATTTCAACAACTTGAATGCCACTCATCTTTACCTGAGCCTGAAACAGAGACTTTGCTTGTTTTAAGCCTTGAAGAAACGGTTCCAGCTGAAGTGATTAACGCACCAGTAAGAGATTTAACAAATACTGGCTTGGTACTTGAAAACTCCTATCATATGGATTTGCTATTAAAAAAATTAGCGGCCTTTGAACGATTACTTGAAGAACAAAAATTTCCTAAAGCGGCTTTAGTAGCTGAAGATATTAATGAGACCTTAAGTAATTTTGATGCCAAACTTTATTTCCCCAAAGTTTTCGAAACCTTTATTAGGTTACATGCCTTGAATTTTGAAGAATTGGCTACTTATACTTATCAGCGGGATGAGCAGCATTGGCAGATTATGCAAGATTGGTTAAAAGTGGATATAGATAGTTTTATAAAATCTTAGGAGGTCGTTATGGGTTTTTTAGTGACAGGTAATGCGGTTTTGGCTTGCACCTTTGGTGCAGCACCTTCGACGTTTCAAACATTACCCATCAATAAGGTGATGGTTAATATGCCCGCAGCTAATATTGTCGATAATATACCTCTGCTTAATGTTTTACCCTTTGGTGTTTGTACGAGTATTGCAAATCCAATGGTGATAGCGGCAACTGCTGCTGCTTTGGGGGTATTGACGCCTATGCCTTGTATACCAATGACTGTCGCACCTTGGATAGTGGGTAAACCCACTATTTTAATTGGTAATATGCCTGCACTCAGTGATGACAGTAAGTTGATGTGCATGTGGGGTGGTTGCATCAGCATTAATTTTGCCGGCCAAACTACAGTTACGCTCTAATGATATTTTCCCTAAATGATGATCGAGTCGTATATGTCGACAGATAGCAAAGCGAGCGCTTGGTCTGCCGCCGGTTTTGCTCTCATTGAGAAGACGTTATGGCAGGAAAATCGAAAGTCACCTGTCGATATAACTTGGTTAGAACAAAGTTGGAAGGATCCTATTGGCTTTGGTTTAGCCTTGCATGCTTTTTGGCAGCGGCGAAAAGCTAGCCCCTCTAAAAGTGTACCTTGGGCTCGCTATGATTTTTATAATGATGTATTGGTGCAACAAAAAGATAAAGCGGCTACAGCTTTCATTTGGTTTGAGCACGATAGTTGGCGTAATTGGTCTTATGCAGAGCTAGATCAAGCCGTCAATAGCTTGGCGGCAACATGGGAAACGGTGGGTGTGCAACCGGGGGAAACGCTAGCTATTTTATATCCTCAAGGACCACTGTGGTTAATGGCTTTGTTAGCCGGATTAAGGTTAGGTTTGGTGTTGACCTTATTGCCACCGCAAGGCAATGCTTTTGTGAATCGCCGTCTTAATAATTTGGATCCGCAGTGGTTAGCTATGGATCAATTGTATAAACACCAAATCGACGCAATTTGGTATGAAAGAGTATTACCTAATACCTTATCGTCTACCTTACCTATACGGCGCTCCTATGATTATCCGGGCACGGCGGTCGTCGTTCAGTGTTTTGATCCGACTAGTGCTAGCATCGATAGTGTTTGTCCGGTTGATGCCAATAATCTGTATTTAAACGCTATTCGAGACGGGACTTTTGCTTTAGGTATTAAGCCGGGAGACCGCTGTGCCGCACCAGGTTGGCATGGTTTAGAAAGTCAGCCTGCTTTGATATTGGCGGTATTATTGTGTGGCGGTGCTTGGGTACATATTAGCTTTTCTGACCTGAAGAAAGCACCGGAACGCCTGATGGAGCAGGCCATTGATGTATTAGGTGTCAGTCGAAGTTTACGAGATTTATTAATGGATAAACCCTCGGTGACTGAAAAACCATGGCGCTATTGGTTTCGTCATCCAGCCGAATCGGCTGATTTTGCTTTATGGCAAGATTTTATCGAGGATTTGCACTTACAAAACAGTTATTCTGGTAATGTTTTATGTAATGCCACTAGAGGTGGAGCTATTTTGTTTTCACCTAGACGACGAGGGCAGTCTCATCATATGGTCTTACCGGCAGCGGGTTTGTGTTGGCAATTGGGTGTCATTGATGCACCCGATTTGCCTAGCGTTGATGGTTGGGGGCGACTAGCCTTAGGTATAAAAGAAGAAGATGAAGTCACTTGGACCGACACACCTTATATACTCACACCTTATTTAAAGGTCTGGAATTATTTGGGTCAGTATCCGCGAGGACGCGCAGGACGTACTTATCCTAAGCAAGAGATTCTGGAATTACTAGCGGATAAAGTTAAATATCTGGCCTTAGTTGAAGCCTCTGTACATGGTGGTGATGCTGATTTGCGCCATATGTTATTGGTCTTTGGTCCTAATGTCGATACCGTAGCCATACAGACATGCATTAAAACGGAGTTAGGTCATGAATTTTTACCTGATCGTATTGAATGGTTACCGCTATTGCCACAACGAAATGAGAAAGGTGGCGCTGATCAAGACTGGTGTCAATTTCATTATTTAACCGGTGAATTGTATCGACGGCAACGCAGCGATATTTATCGTTGTTTGTCAGAGTTAAAGCAAATGATTTTAGAATAACGCAATACGCGACATGTTGGGGTTCGCGTTGCACTGTGTGGTTTGTTGGGGTTCGCGTTGCTTCACCCCAACCTACAAAATAATATAACTAAAGTGACAATGTTCTTGCACAAGATGGGGAGTTTGGTTATGAGATTATCAAATGAATCTATGCTTAATATAAAGCAAGCCGTTACTTTACTATTTGGTAAGGATGCTAAAGTTTATTTATTTGGTTCTCGTACTGATGATGCCAAAAAGGGCGGTGACATTGATTTGTAT
>CAIVGC010000109.1 GCA_903905335.1 uncultured Methylococcaceae bacterium | reverse complement strand
GGCACCGACATGACACCCCATGCCAAAGGTATACAGTACGACAAACACCAGCAACTTTAGCCATTCCGCTCCAGCCTCAGTTTCCCATAAATCTAACTCCGGATGCTGATTTCGCTTTGCCCGTGACTGTTTGTGCCTATGAACGCAGCTTTTAGACCCCTTAAGCAGCGAGGCCAATTTACGATGGCTCTGTTTGCCACTGCGGACTGTTTCAGCGATAATCGCTCGGCTCGTTGCGCGTATTTCTAGTGTTGTTTTGTTGTTTTGTTGTTTTGTTTTTTTAGTCATTAACGCATGATACTAGATTGCGTCAACGAGTTGTTGTTTTTGTCCCGGCTTAAGTTGGTAGCCAATTTTTTCTCGAAGGTTCATAAGGTTACATTATATGGACTGAGAATACTGGCGTCCTTTTTACCAAAAAATATATTTAATTGACGGAATAATTACGCCCACTCAAGCAAGCTTTGATGGCACGGTCATAAGCATCTTGCCCCGGCATAGGAGCAGCTGTCTGACCTTGTGCGGCCCGTTTTTGATCTCGCCGCTCGAAGCCTCTCTTCAACCCTCCCGCTGTCGCGCCGATTGCCGCGCCTTTGCCGGCATCACCAGCGATAGCTCCAATCGCTGCCCCCGCCGCTGCGCCGCGTGCGCCTCCACGAAGAACTTCTCCTTTCGGCTGCGTTTGCGGACTTGTCTGACTGGTTTGGGCGGTGCTCGGATCAAAACCGGATTGCTGAACGGCCCACATATGGCATTCGTAGCGATCTTTAGATAACTGTTCGTTACTCTGGCTCTGCATGGGATAAACCATGACTTCCCCTTGCGCCATTGTCGGAAGCAGAGCTGCAAAACACAGCACCGAAGTGATTAGAGAAAATATTTTGTAATTTACTTTATTCATGTTTTCCTCATTAATCATAGCTATATTGTGTACTTCCCAGCTGGGCGGGTGTTCACCCCCGCCACATCGTTTTCTTGAGCAAATCGTCTCTAAAACGTTTAGGACGGGGGTTACAAACGCCATTCTGCGTAAGGGCTTTAATCCAGATAGATACGGCTGATTTTCGAGCCTTGCAGCCCCAATCCAGCCATCAAACCTTTCTGACCGAAGGTTGAAGGCATGCTCGCCGCTTTTCGCTGTCGTAGTCGTGAGTGATTTAGCTACTCCCTTGTCGACGACGACAACACTAGGGCCGACGCCGGCTTGCAAGCCATACGATCCTGCAATGATATTGTAATAACCGGCTGTTCTGCCGTTCTTAAACAAAGCGCCGCCACTACCGTATTGAGCACCTACCAGAAATCCGGCTTTAACGATGCCAAGGGATACCAGTATGCCCTTGGCTCGCTTCGCCAATTGTCTGGTTTCCGGGTTGCTTGCTTAAAAAACCTGCAATGCGGCGTTAGAATCGCGAGTGATACCGATTGCAGAGCCTGCTAACTGACCGCCCGTCGATTGACAGCCTGCTAGAGCTAGCAGAATTTAGGAGCAATGTTTATGTAATGATATCAATTCAAACTAAAAAAACAATTCGTATAATTACTTATAAGAACTAACTAAAAAAATAAGTTGCCTAGCTATTCGAAAGCATATCAACGCTTCAAACAATGTGAAAAACACATAAAGATAATCAAACTATCAATGATGACCGCCTATTAGAAACCACATGACAATAATGCTCCTTTACCTAATTTCAGGAGTTTGTCGTGAAGCAAGATACCAACGATAAAAATAACCATCAAATTCCATAGAATCAAGTGCAAATTGATCGGTCAGAAATTTCCTCTCAAATTGAAAGAGATATGGGAAATTCGCATTCGTTTGCAGATGGCTAAAAACACTCGGGAGTTAGCGTTGTTCAACTTAGCCATTGATAGCAAATTGCGCAGTTGCATCTGGTCAAACTTCGAATAAGCGATTTAGCCCAAAGTAACCGCGTGTCATCGCGTGCTATTATCAGCGTTAAAGCATGAGCGATAACCGCGACTTCCCAACTGTGTTCCATCACATTTTCTGGTTCTGCGTTACGCATCAAACCCCAGCGCTTAATCCAGCGTAATCTGGAAAGGTAGGCATAAAATTTACTAGAAGAACTTTTGTGACTCATGAGTCATACCCTTAAACTGAAACATCATCATGGCTTAATGCTTCAAAACAACTGACTCATTTAGACCAATAGCGGTCTAGTAAGATGTCATTTGGGCATTAATTTCTTAACGGTGATAAGCATAAAGGTATCTAACGACGAATTATGTCGTACTTAATTATTGCAACTATTACTATCTAAAATTCGATACAACTTACTTTACATATTGCTGAGCGGCTAAATGATGACGCTCTGCCATAGTCTCTCGTAAGCTCTCAGGTGCTAGCACTTCTATATCCGGCCCAAAGCTATTCAACCATCTTATGAGTT
>CAIVGC010000108.1 GCA_903905335.1 uncultured Methylococcaceae bacterium | reverse complement strand
ATTTTATATGGTATAGATTTTAATAAAGATAAAGTCGCTGATTACTATGTGTCAGCCAATTCAGCGTGGCTTGCTGCCGATTGGCTAAACGTTATTAGCTTACGTATTAGTTTGTTAGTCGTTACTGTTGATGATTATTTGACTACTCAGCACATGCCTTATAGCTACAATGGAGTAACAACTACGCCCACAGATTACAAAATAAGACGCGTTTTCAATACTACCATTGCCATACGTAATCATTTGTAATGAACTCTATGCATGCACGTTGGCAATATACGTTCTCTGAAAAGCAAAATCGTGGTCAAGTATTGTTAATGCCGAGTCATCAAGTTCAAGCCGGCGTAGTGTTGGTGGTCAGTTTAATTATCTTGTTATTATTGACCCTAATTGGTTTGTCTGCCATGCAATCAACGGCATTAGAAGAAAAAATGGCCGGTAATTTTCAAGATAAAAACCTAGCTTTTCAGGCGGCCGAATCGGCATTAAGAGTTGCAGAAGATAGCTTAAAACCCCCTATGGTATTGCCCACTTTTACAAATGCAGGGACAGGGGGCTTTTACACAGAGACTCCAACTATTTCATTGGCAGATGCCGCAATTATGTTGGATAGTTTTTGGCTTACATATCCCGTACATCCATCATCTCTGACTAATTTAGGGAATGGTATTCAGCCACCAATCTATTTTATACAGCGATTAGGCGTGGTTTGTCCGCTACCCTGTAGCACACCGCAATATTTTAAAATTACCGTTAGAGCCACTGGTGGCAGAACTAGTACGGTAGTTATTTTACAAGCCATCACATATATCTAATTGCGAATACTAAGCTGCTAAGTGCATGCCGAGCTTTCGCACAGTTTAATCAATATGCTTTTACGGAGCTTTGCTATGAATGAACTTAATGAGCTAGATTTAATATCTAGGGTTTATAAAGTGCCTAAAGCGATACGACAACAATTGGGCGTTATGTTTTGTGGTGGAGTGATTATGCTGTTGTTCTGTCCCCATATTTATGCCGATCCTTCCCAGATACCCCTGTCATTAACCACTGCAGGACAGCCTAATTTATTAGTTATATTAGATAACTCTAATAGTATGGATGAAAATCCTAAGGGGGTGGCGGTAGGTAGTAATTGCCCAGCGAGTAAATCAGAAATTGCTAGGTCGGTGATAAAAAATATGATCAGTAGTTATACGGGTGATATTAATTTGGGCTTGATGACTTATCAGCTATCATCACCGATAAAGTCTGGGTATATTCATAATTCACAATATGATGTTAGCTATAATTCTGCCAACTATGATCCCTCAACAATTTATCCTAGATACTCGTCCAAAAAAAGTTACCGTATTCCTAATCCAACGAGTTCAGGTGATTTTATTTATTATAATTATGATTCACCTTATTATGATTCGAGTCCCCAAGGCTATGGTTTTTGTTATTCACCAACTGGAAATGCTGCTGCAAGTACAGCCTATCCTAATGGTTTTAATCAGGGTGAAAACGGATCTACGATTCCATGGGATATTTATCGTTGTTTTAATATAAAAAAGGGAAGCTCTGATGATATAACTAATTT
>CAIVGC010000107.1 GCA_903905335.1 uncultured Methylococcaceae bacterium | reverse complement strand
CGAGTTAGCAGCCATAACGGTCAGTAGTTTTAAATGGAGCAGTATATGAAAGGTATTATTTTAGCAGGCGGAAGTGGGACTAGGGTTTATCCCATCACCAAAGGTGTATGTAAGCAGTTAACACCAATTTATGACAAGCCTATGATTTATTATCCGCTGTCAGTATTAATGCTAGCGGGTATTACTGAAATTTTAATTATTTCAACACCTAAAGATCTACCTCGATTTGAAGAATTGTTAGGTGATGGCTCTGATATTGGTCTGTCATTTAGTTATAAGGAGCAACCGTCACCTGATGGTTTAGCCCAGGCTTTTATCTTAGGTGAAAATTTTATTGGTACGGATGATGTCTGTATGGTGCTGGGCGATAACATTTTTTATGGACATGGCTTAGTTGAAATGTTGGCTCAATCGGTCATTAATGTCACTGACCATAAAAAAGCCACGGTGTTCGGTTATCATGTTAAAGATCCTGATCAGTATGGTGTGGCTGAGTTTGATAGCCAAGGTAATGTATTGAGTCTTGAAGAAAAACCAGCTCAGCCTAAAAGCAATTACGCAGTAGTGGGGTTATATTTTTATCCCAATAATGTGATTGAGATAGCTAAAAGCATCAAGCCGTCGCATCGGGGTGAATTAGAAATTACCACAGTTAATCAAACTTATTTGGAACAAGGAGATTTAAAAGTTGAGCTTATGGGTAGAGGCTTTGCTTGGTTAGATACGGGTACGCATGAGTCTTTGTTAGAGGCTTCTAACTTTATTCAGACTATAGAAAATAGACAAGGACTAAAGGTTGCTTGTATTGAAGAAATTGCTTATGAGATGGGCTATATTTCCAATGCTCAATTAATCGAATTAGCAAAGCCCTTGTTGAAAAACCAATACGGCCAGTATTTAATGCGTAGAGCTAATGAAGGACAGGAAGCCTAATGCAGTTTATACAAACGTCTATACCTGAGGTCATTATTATTGAGCCTAAAGTATTTGGTGATGAGCGTGGTTATTTTGTAGAAACCTTTCGCCAAGATAAACTGGATGAGTTTTTAGGTTTTAACATCGAATTTATTCAAGATAATGAATCCAAATCTGGTTTTGGTGTGTTGCGAGGTTTGCATTATCAATTGGCTCCAGCCGCTCAAGCCAAGTTAGTGCGAGTTATCAAGGGTAAAGTACTTGATGTTGCGGTAGATATTAGAGTTGGTAGTCCCACCTTTGGTCGACATGTTAGCGTTGAGTTGTCTGAGCAAAACAAACGTCAAATGTTGGTGCCTCGAGGTTTTGCTCATGGTTTTGTAGTGCTAGAAGATGACACCGTATTTGCTTATAAGGTTGATCATTATTACTCGCCTGAGCATGATAGAGGCTTGGCTTTTGATGATAAAGTCTTGGCTATCGATTGGCAGGTGACGCCAGAGCGATTACAGCTTTCTGCTAAAGATACTCAGCAACCGACGCTGGATGATGCCGAGTTATTTACGTATGGACAAGCTCTTTATGTCTAAGCATATCTTAGTTACAGGTGCCAATGGACAATTGGGCCTTGAATTACGTGAATTGAGTAGTTACTTTCCTAATTATGGATTTACTTTTATAACTCGTGATGAGCTAGATTTAAGTAATGCTTCAGCCATCAGTGCCTGGTTTGCAAATAAAACCTTTGATGTGATTATTAATTGCGCGGCGTATACAGCCGTCGACAAAGCAGAAACGGAAGCAGAGTTAGCATTTGCTATTAATACCACTGCGGTGCAAACCTTGGCGCAAATTGCTAAGCAACAAGGTATATCAATGCTACATATATCTACCGATTATGTCTTTGCTGGCGATAGTTGTAAGCCTTATCAAGAGACCGATGCGACGTGTCCACAAGGTGTTTATGGTCAGTCTAAATTAGATGGTGAGTTGGCCATGCTGGCTATTAACCCAGATCACTCAGTGATTATTCGTACGTCTTGGGTCTATTCTAGTTTTGGTAATAACTTCGTTAAGACCATGGTACATTTAGGTAAAGAGCGAAAGGAGTTGAGTGTTATTTATGATCAAGTCGGTGCGCCAACATCGGCTAAAGATTTAGCCTTGGTATTACTTATGATTATTGATAGCCCTCAATTGCAGAGTCAAAGGGGAACTGAAATTTACCATTACAGTAATGAAGGTGTCTGCAGTTGGTATGATTTTGCACTAGCGATCTTTAAGGCTGCACCTATAAGATGTAAAGTTAAGCCCATAGAAACTAAGGATTATCCTACGCCTGCAAAACGACCTCATTACAGTTTGTTGAATAAAGCTAAAATCAAAAACACCTTCGAGCTGACTATTCCTTATTGGAGAGATAGTCTGCCTGAATGTTTAGAGCAGATAAAATACTTAAAAGGAGATTCTTTATGAAAGCAGTCTTAGTGACCGGATGTGCGGGTTTTATAGGTAGTAATTTTGTGCCTTATTTCTTAGAAGAATATCCTGAAACGAAAATCATTAATCTTGATTTACTCACTTATGCAGGTAATTTGGCGAATCTTAAAGAGGTAGAGGGCGCTGATCGCTATACTTTCATCGAAGGTGATATTTGTGATCGTGTTTTGCTGGAGCAATTATTTGCTGAGCATGATATTTGTGGTGTTATTCATTTTGCTGCTGAAAGTCATGTTGATAACTCGATTAAAAATCCGGGTGTGTTTGTACAGACTAATGTCAATGGTACTTTTACCTTGATTGATGTAGCTTATAAATACTGGATGGATAAACCTTTTGTATTTAAGTTGGGTTATGAAGGCTGTCGCTTTCATCATATTTCTACAGATGAGGTTTATGGCACTTTAGGTGAGACGGGTTTGTTTACCGAAGAAACGCCGTATGCGCCTAACTCACCGTATTCTGCCAGTAAGGCTGGTAGCGACATGATAGTCCGTAGTTATTTTCATACCTATGGCATGAATACATTGATTACCAACTGCTCTAATAATTATGGTCCTAAACAACATAACGAAAAGCTGATTCCGACCATCATACGTAAAGCGATTAAGGGCGAAGATATTCCTATTTATGGGGATGGCAGCAATATACGTGATTGGCTGTATGTATTGGATCATTGCAAGGGTATTGCTTTGGTTTACGAAACGGGATCAGTAGGTGAAGTTTATAATATTGGTGGATGTAATGAGCGTAACAATAATTATATTGCTGATAAAGTCTGTGAAATTCTTGATGATTTGCAACCTAAAGTTACTGGTAGCTATAAAGACCAGATACGTTTCGTTGAAGATCGTGCTGGACATGATTTACGTTACGCTATTGATGCTACTAAAATTGAAACTCATTTAGGCTGGAAAGCTGATGAAAGTTTTGAGACGGGCATCATCAAGACTATTG
>CAIVGC010000106.1 GCA_903905335.1 uncultured Methylococcaceae bacterium | reverse complement strand
GCATAGCTGGATGTAACAAAAATTAGCGCCAGCGCTATAAGTAATAGTGTATTTTTAATCATAGTAACCTTCCTGTTATTCGCTCATATAAACAAGCAGGATTAATGCCAGTTATTGGCAGACATTAGATTGGCCAAAGTAATTGATAAGTCGCTATTGTTTTCAATGCCCCCCCAAGAATATCATCACTAATAAGTCTTATATTGGTGTCAATAAACAGCCAATTTATTGACACGTAGCCAACTACACTCAACATGGGGCTAATAATCTTTAAGCTTTACCTCAGTAAAAACAAGCATAAACAATTTATGGCATTGATTGTGCTTTATGTTTTATAAAAACACACGAGGTAGCATCATGGCCATTAATTTTGATCAAGCGCTGGGCATACACCCACAAGCTCTCGCTATGCACGAAAAACGCAGCGCCTTGATTGCTGCCAATCTAGCAAATGCAGATACACCGAACTATAAAGCTAGGGATATGGATTTTAAATCCCTATTGAAACAGAGCATGCCAGGCGCTCCAAGCATAGAACGTACTCAAGCTGGACATTTTGCGCCTCAGCCAGAATTAGATGCGCGAGTTATGTATCGCAATCCTACCCAAGTGTCATTAGATGGCAATACGGTTGAAGAACATTCAGAACAAGCCAGATACGCTGAAAACGCCGTGCAATATCAGGCCAGTCTACGGTTTATCAATGGTAGTTTCTCCGATTTAATGACAGCCCTGAGAGGTCAATAAGATGTCTGCATTTAGTGTATTTGATATTGCCGGTAGTGGCATGAACGCACAGTCATTACGGCTTAACTTGGTGGCCAGTAATATTTCTAATGCCAACAGTGTCGCCAGTAGCGCCGATACGGTTTATAAATCTAGGCAACCTATCTTTGCGGCTGAATTACAAGGCGCTTTAAATAAACAGAATGCGGCTAGTAAGGTTAACGTGCTAGGTGTCGTTGAAAATCAAGCGCCCCCTGTTATGGAGTACAACCCTAACCATCCTATGGCCGATGCCACAGGTTATATCTATAAATCGAATGTGAATACCGTAGAAGAAATGGCCAATATGCTATCAGCCTCACGCTCTTATCAAAATAATGTCGAAGTACTCAATACGGCCAAGCAGCTCATGCTCCAAACTTTAAAAATGGGACAATAATCATGTCAACAGTTAATCCTTACAGTTCTCTAAATAGCTCAACGATACCCGCCACGTCTTCAATATCAACGGCAGCCGCTGCACAGTCAATTTCAAAAGGGACGGGAACTGCATCTACCTCATTAGGACAAGCCGACTTTTTAAAATTAATGACCGCTCAAATGACCCATCAAGACCCCACTGCACCGATGTCCAATGGTGATTTTCTTGCACAAATGGCCCAGTTTGGCACTGTGGATGGTATACAAAGTTTGAACACTTCATTTAATAACTTTGCCACCTCTATGGGTTCTAATCAAACCTTACAGGCAGCAAACTTAGTAGGAAAAACAGTTTCTACCGCCTCTAATCAAGGTCTTCTGGCGGCCGGCGGTAGCATTAATGGCAGCGCGGCACTGACCACCGCTTCACCGGATGTGTCGGTACAGATCATCAATCCTAGTAATGGCGTTGTAGTCAGTAAAATGGATTTAGGTAGTCAAGCAGCTGGTACGGTACCTTTTTCTTGGAATGGTACTAATAGTAACGGTACACCAGCCACTCCAGGTATTTATCAAGTCCAAGTACAATCGATGATCAATGGCGCCAATACCGCATTAACCACCAATATTCAGTCACAAGTCAGTAGTGTCTCTATGGGTGCACAGGGCGTACAGGTTAATTTGGCGGGTGGCTTGGGCTCTGTCAATTTAAGTGAAGTCACGCAAATTCTATAATTTCTAAAGGAGTATTAACATGAGTTTTTCATCTGCCATCAGCGGCTTAAATGCCGCCGCCAATAATATTTCGGTGATTAGTAATAATATTGCCAATTCCAATACTACAGGGTTTAAAGAATCAGTCGCTCAATTTGCCGATGTTTATTCCAACAACTTTCAAGGTGCCAATGCCAATATAGGCGGTACCACACAGCCTGGCAATGGTGTCTCTGTGGTGCAAGATACTCAGCAGTTTACTCAAGGCGCAGCACAAACAACTGGCAATAATCTGGATATGGCCATTAATGGCAATAGTTTTTTTACCTTAGCCCCTAATCCAAAACAACCTACCGCCGTTGTTTATAGTCGGGCGGGCTCTTTTCAGATCAATAGCACCGGCATGATCACTAATGCGCAAGGCCAAGCTTTAATGGCTTATAAGCCTAATGATCCTACCTCTGCTGCGGCAGGGTTTAGTACTGGAGCCATGTCAACGGTATCCGTACCTACCGGAACAGGACTACCTAAGGCCACCACTGCCATTGGTCTTAGCGTAAATTTAAATGCCAGTAGTTTACCACCTAGTACAGCAATATTTAACCCATTAGATGCTACTAGCTATACCTCAGCGACATCCACGACTATTTATGACTCTTTGGGCGGTGCACATAATATGACGTCTTATTTTGTAGCACCTCCCGCCGCAATAGCTCCGGCAGCAAGAACCTCCATTTGGAGTGCCTATCATTATATTACCGATAATCCTGCTGCACCAATACCTATAGATAATACTCCTTCAGCGGCTGTCGCAGCCTCTGTTGGCCCACCAGCGACACTTGCCAATCCTGGCGTCGGCAAACCAGATTACTTGGCTTTTAATACTGGGGGTCAATTAACTTCAGTAGGTGCTGTTACACCCCCGGTCGCTCCAGTCCTAGGTGCCGCTACAATATCTACAGGTGCTCCAATAAGTTGGTCGCAAACCGCTGGAGCGCCTGGAGCGACTATGAGTATGACTATGGACTACGGAAAGACCACACAAGTTACTTCTGCTTTTAGTGTAAATGCTTCTACACAAAATGGTGTAGTAGTAGGCACTATAACCGGTGTATCTGTGGATAGTAGTGGTGTCATTTCAGCTAATTATAGTAATGGTAGTTCAACGGCATTAGGGCAAGTAGCTTTAGCAACTTTTAATAACCCACAAGGTTTATCTCAATTGGGGGGTAATAATTGGGGACAAAGCTCGGCTTCAGGTACACCTGTCCCAGGTGCCGCCGGCAATGGTCAATTTGGCACTATTCAATCTGGGGCCTTAGAACAATCGAATGTTAATTTGTCTGAACAATTAGTTGATTTAATTACTGCCCAGCAAGCTTATCAAGGCAACTCACAATCAATTTCAGCGCAAAATAAAATGGTCGAGACCATTTTGAACGCCGTCCGTTGATTTGTTACCAGTAGTACAGGAGACCTGTTATGGATAGAGCCTTATATATTGCTATGAGCGGTGCCAAACAATCTTTGTTGGCACAAAACTCAAACGCCAATAATTTGGCGAATATGCAAACCACTGGCTTCAAAGCAGATTTGGAGTGGTTTCGTAATAGACCCGTAACAGGTGCTGGGCTTCCTACTCGTGTTTATGCCATGACTGAAAACCCAGGTACTGATTTTTCAACAGGCGCTATGCAAACTACAGGACGTAATTTAGATGTCGCCATCAATGGCGACGGTTTAATTGCTGTGCAGGGAGAAGATGGTAAGGAAGCTTATACCCGAGCCGGTGATTTACGTATTACACCAGAAGGCTTGCTGCAAACAGGCACGGGATTACAAGTAATAGGACAAAATGGTCCTATTACCGTCCCCCCTTCAGAAAGTCTAACAATCGGTGGTGACGGTACTATTACCATTATCCCTTTAGGCTCGGGTAATTCAACCACCTTACAAATTTTGGATAGAATTAAACTGGTGAAGCCAAATATGGCGGATGTGAAAAAACAAGGTGATGGCTTATTACATTCTAAAAGTGGCCAACCATTAGAAACGAGTATTGATGTTAATTTGGCTCATGGTGTTATAGAAGGCAGTAATGTTAAAGGTTTTTCAGGGATGACAGAAATGATTGATCTAGCCAGAAATTTTGAATTGCAATCTAAGGTTATGAAAAGTGTCAGTGATAACTCTGCAGCTAGCGCCAAATTGATGCAACTGGCATAAATTGTGCTTCTAATATCAATGAAGCCTAGAAAAGGCAAGAAGTTGACACCGAGGAGTTTATCATGACAGAACGCGCATTATGGGTTGCAAAAACCGGCTTAGATGCACAACAAACACGTATGGCTGTTATTGCTAATAACTTGGCCAACGTTAATACCACAGGTTTCAAAAAAGACCGTGCCATGTTTGATGACTTAATGTATCAAAATATTCGCCAAGTGGGTGGACAGAATACCCAAAACACTCAATCACCTACCGGAACAGCTGTTGGCACAGGGGTTAGAGCTGTTTCTACCGAAAAAATATTTTCCCAAGGTAATGTCCAACAAACCAGCAATACCTTGGATGTTGCCATTAATGGGCGGGGATTTTTACAAATCACTATGCCCAATGGCGACACAAATTATACCCGCGATGGTTCATTAACATTAGATTCAACAGGACAATTAGTCACAGCCACTGGCTTGCTGGTATCGCCAGCGCTTACCATACCACAAGGTGCGCTTAGTGTGACTATTGGCACTGATGGTACGGTATCTGCACAAATGCCAGGTACGCCGACTCCCTCCACATTAGGCCAAATTGAACTGGCTGACTTTATTAATCCTACTGGATTACAAGCTGTAGGTGAAAATCTTTTCAAGGCTACCGGCTCCAGTGGCGCCCCCATAGTCGGTATTGCCGGCCAGACACAATTTGGCACCTTGACGCAAGGCTCATTAGAAACCTCCAACGTCAATGTGGTAGAAGAGTTAGTTAATATGATTGAAGCACAGCGTGCCTATGAAATGAATTCCAAGGCCATTTCGACGGCCGACCAGATGCTGTCTTTTGTCACCCAAAACCTCTAATCGGATAAAGTGATATGATGACGCACAAACTCAGTTTTATTGGCATGACACTTCTAATAGTGGTCGCTTGCACGCCAGTGCCTAGCAAGGACCCTGATTTTGCACCAGTACAACCAGCTAGCTTAATACCGCCCGTACAAAATAGCGGCTCTATCTATCAAGCCGGTTACGATATGCGACTATTTGAAGATAATAAAGCCAGACGAGTAGGTGACGTATTAAGTATTACCTTTAATGAGGCCACTACAGCCAATAAAGCGGCCGATCTTTCTCATGAAAAACAAAACAACGTATCATTTACAGCGCCTTCGCTATATGGCATGGCGGTATCAACGATGACAGGTAGTGATCTTCACACATCCGTGGTAACAGACAACAAATTTACAGGCACCGGCAAGGCTGATCAAAGTAATAGTTTAACGGGTAATATCTCGGTTACTGTCATTGAGTTACTACCTAATGGTGATTTAAAGGTACGTGGCGAAAAACGCGTCACTTTAAACCAAGGTGATGAATATGTACGTTTATCAGGCATTGTTAGACCTATCGATATAGATCCTTCTAATACGGTGTCTTCAGATAAAGTAGCTGATGCAACTATTATGTATACTGGCAATGGCTCCATGGCCGATGCGAGTAAAGCCGGTTGGATAGAAAGGATTTTGAATAGTCCTTGGCTTCCCTTCTAACATTAAGGAAATTATTGTGAACTCAAACCGTAACTATTTGACACTATTCTTTATCGGCACCATGTTTTTTAGTGCTTCCACTTATGCTGAACGCATTAAAGACATAGCATCTATTGAAGGCGTACGTGCTAACCAATTAGTCGGTTATGGTCTGGTAGTCGGGCTAGTTATGACCGGTGATAAAACGGCATTTACTGGACAAACTTTGCGCAGCATGATCGGACGTTTTGGTTTAACCTTACCACCCGGCCAAAATCCTAATGCCAAAAATATCGCAGCAGTTGCTATACAAGCCGATCTTCCTGCTTTTGCAAAACCAGGCCAGGCTATTGATGTGACGGTTTCATCTATCGGCGATGCTAAAAGCTTAAGAGGCGGGACATTGCTGATGAGTCCATTAAAAGGGGCTGATGGCCAGGTTTATGCCGTGGCTCAAGGTAGCCTTATTGTAAATGGCTTAAGCGCCACCGGTAAAGATGGCTCTAATATTACCGTAAATAATCCTAGCGTAGGTCGAATTCCTAATGGTGCCACCGTCGAACGTACTGTTACCACCCCTTTTTCTAAAGGTAATTCCTTAACTTTAAATCTAAATACCTCTGATTTTACGACTGCCAATCGTATGGCAGAGGCGATTAATAATTTCTTGGGTGCAGATACAGCAAAACCTATTGATGCGACATCAGTAAGCGTTAGATCACCTATTGATGTCGGACAAAAAGTTTCGTTTGTTTCCATCGTTGAGAATATTGTTGTGACCCCAGATGATGCACCCGCACGTATTATTGTGAACTCACGCACCGGCACGGTGGTGATTAATGGCAAAGTTAGAGTTCAACCTGCTGCGGTATCTCATGGCAGTCTGACTGTAGCTATTAGTGAAAATAAACAAGTTAGCCAGCCAGGCGCTTTATCCAATGGCACAACGGCCGTTACCAATAAATCTAATATTCAAATTAGTGAAGAAAAAAACCGCATGTTTGTCTTTAATCCCGGTGTTTCTTTAGATGAAATTGTCCAAGCGGTTAATAATGTAGGGGCGTCACCTAGTGATTTGGTGGCGATTCTTGAAGCACTAAAATCAGCAGGCGCTCTGCGTGCTGAACTAATGGTGATCTAAGTCATGTCAAACATACAGGCCGCTGATGTTTATACCGACTTTAATGCTTTAGCGGGTTTAAAAGCAGAAGCCAAGAAAGATTCTCCTGAAGCTTTAAAAGCTGTTGCTAAACAATTTGAAGCACTCTTTCTAAATAACATCTTAAAAAGTATGCGTGCTGGAAAGTTATCCGATGGTCTTTTAGACAGCCAACAAAGCGACTCTTATAACGAAATGTACGATCAACAGTTAGCCGTACATTTATCAGGAAACCCTGGCGTAGGCCTTGCCGATTTAATTGTTAAACAACTGAGTCCTAAAGATGCCACACAAAATACTGAAGGGTCTTTTAATAGACCGACTAATAATCAAGCCTTAAGTGGATCTTCAGCGGAAATATCCAGTGCCTCTGGCATAACAGGCGTCGTAAAACCACAAACTAATAAAGTGGATAGTTGGATTAATACCGATACAGAAGGTACCAAAACCATTATTAATAGCTATATTAATAATGATGATCCACAAAATAATATGACGGAAATTCCGTTTAGGAATGCTAATGCCAAACCTTCATCAACAGATGATTTTATTCGCCAATTACTGCCTCACGCTAAACAAGCCGCCAAAGAACTGGGCATTGATCCCAAAGTTATTTTAGCTCAAGCAGCCTTAGAAACTGGCTGGGGACGTTCATTAATAAAAAATAGTAATGGAAGCACCAGTTTTAATTTATTTAACATTAAAGCTGATAAATCATGGACTGGAAAACAGGCGCAAGTATCTGCCTTGGAATTTGATCAAGGTATCGCCAAAAAAGTAAGTTCAGGCTTTAGAGCTTATAGCTCCTTTAAAGAAAGTTTTTCTGATTATGTAGACTTTATAAAAACCAATCCTCGCTATGGCGATGCTTTAAAACAAGTCGCTAATGGTGAGCGCTATTTACAAGAATTACAACAAGCAGGTTATGCAACAGATCCAAATTATGCCAATAAAATCATGACTATTTATCATAATAACTTGGTAGGTTTTGATCCAAACAGCGTGGTAGCGCTACACTAATGTGTAACGTTAAAGTGTCTTGCTTTATTGCCTATAGGAATTGTCATGAGTAGCTTAATAGGAACCTCATTATC
>CAIVGC010000105.1 GCA_903905335.1 uncultured Methylococcaceae bacterium | reverse complement strand
GGCAGTATTAAAATAACTTATAAAGCTAACGAAAAGGCTGGTGCGTATATTATCCAATGGTGTAAAGATGCACTGCCTACCACTGAAAGTGGCTGGGAGGTTTTGGCAACAGTGACTCAGACTACCTATGTGGTAAGTAATCTTGTTGTTGGCTGCTATTATTATTTTCGGGTAGCCGCTGTAACGCCTGATGGTACTACCGAATTTAGTGAACCAATACGAAAATTAGTGGTTTAGATTAGACTTGCGTAGGTTGGGTTAGGCGCTAGCCGTAACCCAACACACTACTGCGACACAATGTCGGGTTACGCTGTCGCTAACCCGACCTACACCTTAACTTACTCGCCCTTAAGCAATCTTATCTTTTAAAACCAATTTACTAATGGCAGGTAGTACCACAAACGTACACACCATAATCCAGAAGATACCCATAGTAATCACCAAACCCATGCTGGCAATGCCTTCATGCGGTGAAAACGCTAAACCGGCAAAGCTTGAGGCTGTGGTTAATGCACCATAAAACATAGCTCTAGCGGTACTGGATTGATAGATATTTTGTTCTTCTGATAAAGAATGATGCAGTTTTTCAACCATGTGTATACCGTTATCGACACCTAAACCTAATAACAATGGCAAGGCGATGATGTTGGCATAATTGATGGGTGTATGAGTCAACACGGTACTCGCCATAGTAAATAAGCCTGCCAATATCAGTGGTGTCATTACCAAAAAGGTATCAGTAAGATTACGTCGTATGGCATACAACAGCAAAGCAATGGTAATCAGCGCGATAGTAATGGCTTTTTGAAAGGCCGCCACCACCTCTTTCATGGACTCCCAATAGATAATCGGTAAGTCGGTGGTTTCAGGTGCAACTGATTGTACTTCTGTAATAAACTCTTGCAAATTAGTCAGATCATTCAAATCTTTCTTAGGGAAAATTTGTATGCGATACAATCCGTCCTTACTTAACCAGCGGTCTTTAATATCCGATGGCAAATCTGACAAAGCAACTTCCTTAGCGCCCATACCAACTAACAATTCATTCATAGCGTCTGGTAAAGTCCCTAATAACGTCGTTTGCATTTTTTCGACAAACAAACGCCTACTAGGCTGCTGCCTAGTATCTAGCTCAAGTAACATATCCTGCAATTCTTTCTTGAAAGACCCTAAGGCCGCCAACTCATGTGCATCCGTTTTTTCAAGCAAGCGTTGATCTATAGCCTTGATCAAACGATTAATACCCGGCATCGGATCGTTATCCACTTTCAAAGCAGGAAACTCTTGAGCTTGCGCCCCCAATATCAGCGCCATATCTTCTATAGTCGCTAACTTGTCTTGTTGTTGTTCTGGTACAAAATCAAACACACTGATGGTTTTATCAACAGTTGCCAGGGACAATAACTTTTGTTCCATGGCTTTGGCTTTAGGTGCATCTTCCGCCAATACCGTCAAGGTCATCGGTGTGGTATCAGGATTTTTATTCAAATTCTTAAAAGCGATCACTGATTCTGTATTAGGGTCGCGTAAATTAATCGGATTAAAATCTGTTTTGACTTTAAACACTAAGCCTATGGATAAAATAGAAATCAATAAGGTTCCTATAGCAATAGGCTTGGCATAATGCAGGGTGTAGTTCGCCATCTTTTCGGCTAAGGTAGCTAAGAACGGATGCGTAGCTAAGGGTTCAGATTTAACTTTAACAGGGATAAAGCGCAATAAGGCTGGCAATACCGTTAAAGTGACGACTAAACAAATAAATAAACTAGTTCCTGCCAATAAACCCAGCTCAGATACACCTTTATAATCCGTCGGTACAAAAGCATAAAGCCCAATAGAAGTCGTGCCTGCACAGAGCAACAAAGAAGGCCCTGTCGATATCAGCGTACTACGTATGGCTCTTTCACGATTAACATGATGCTGTAAATTATCTTTATAACGCAAACAAAAATGGATGGCGTACTCTACCCCCAAACCTATATTGGATACGGCAAAAGCGACTGAAATTAAATTGAGTTCTTTAACGGCAACAGCCGCAAAAGCTCCGCAAAAGACCATACCTAAGGCCAAGGTAAATAAGGTAGCCAAGGTAAACAAAAGAGAACGATAGGCAACCAGCAGTATCACTAAAACTAAAACGACTGAAAAGATACAGGCATTAAAAGTGCCATTACTCATGCCCACGAGCTCATCATCTTCTAAGCCCACTTCGCCAGTAATCCAAACCTTAACCTCAGGTAAATCTGGCTGCTGGATTTCAGCTATGGCTTTACGTACCGAATCAATAGCATGTTCAGCGGGGCGGATTTGGGTGTAATCAAATTTAGGCGATACCGTAATAAAGCCTTTGCCACCATCTTTACCACTGAGCTTGTTGTCAGCGATCAAGCCTTCCCAAGACAGTAAATTATTTTCACCATTGATGCTTTTATGCAAAGCCAAGGAAACTTTATCAATCAAGGTCGCTAAATCGATAGGTAAATCTTGCTTATCGGCTTTAGCACTCAAGGCATCTTCAAAGATAGAGAAAAAACCCGTTAGATTCGGTTCTTGAGAGATTCGACCTATAAAAGGTTGAGCTTGAGAAAGATTTGTAGAAACCGCTTGTAATTCTGTAGGTGCTAAATACAGCAAACCATTCTGGTGAAAGAATTCATTTTCACTAGGGATATAAACCGAATCAAAATTAGTCTTATCGGCATTTAATAAGCGGCCCAAACGCTTAGTAGCCGCCTTGGTTAATTCAGGGGTGTCAGATTCAACAACCAATAATAAGGTATGCAAATCCTGAGCAAAGGCTTTCTCAAAATGACGCCTATTTTGTTGAAAAGGTGCATTAGGCGCCACCATATCTTGAGTATCGGTATCAATACTCAAATGACTACCCGCATATTGCCCTGCCAATACCGTTAATACTGCGACAATTAACAATACTGAAAAAGGATGATTCAATACCCAACCGCTCCAAACAGAGAACAGCTTATTGCTTTTGTTCTTAAACGTCATTGTTTTGATTCCATTATTCAATAGTAATTTTATCTAAAGTGTTCAGTGCATCACTTTTAGATTCGATAAGTTCAGTGCCCTGCTGTTGAATAAATAAAGCAGGGATATGGGCAAGATTAGCCGCTGTCATAGCGTCTTTTTGACCCAAACATAACAATGCGGTGTCCCAAGCATCGGCAATAGTTGGATCTTCATGAATAACGCTTACTGACACTAAATCATGGGTAATAGGCCGCCCATTACGAGCATCTAATATGTGACTATAGCGCTGCCCTTGATAATCAAAATAATGATTATAAGTACCAGACGTCATCACAGCCATTTGCGTATCCTTAGGCATGGTGATTCTTTTCTGCATGTGCATATCACCTGGCAGTGGCCTTTCTAAAGCGATGCGCCAAGGTTGTTGATCAGGTTTATAACCACGAGTTTGTAGTTCACCGCCAATTTCTACCAAATAATCAATAATACCGAGTTGTTCTAAAACGTGACTAATTTCACCGACACTATAACCTTGGGCGATAGACGATAAATCAACCTTTAAATCCGCTTGCTGCTTACGTAAATGACTATCATCAATCACTTCAAGTTTTGCCATACCAATGCGTGACTGTAATTTATTAATCACCACTTCATCAGGCATGGCGGGAGCCTCACCTCGAAAGCCCCATAAATCAAACAGCGGCTTCATGGTTAAATCATAACAACCCTGAGACGCTACAGAAACGGTTTGCGCGATACGCACTAAATTTACAATTTCAGCCCCTACTTCCTGACTGTCGGTATTTTCAGTGCTATTAAAGACTTCAATAACGGAATCAGGACGGTAATTCGAAAGGGTTTTATCAATAGCATCCAATTCGACTTTAACAGCATTAGCAACCGCTGTATTATCTATTGGCGTTTTAGACCAATAACTAATATGATAAGTTGTACCTTGAGCGGCACCTTCGAGTTTTTGTATACTGGTATCTGAGCAAGCGCTTAACTGGCTACAAATTAAAAGAACCATGAGTCCTTTCATTAAGGGGTAACTTCTCTGTGTGGATTTTTCAATATTGTTTTTCGTTTTCTGTTGAATCATTATCATCGCTAGCTGTTATTATATTATTACGACACGCATTTTCTTAGGGCTAAGAGACTAAATTGCTTAAACTCTTATCGTCTAGCCCACTAAAACAGCGACGACTAAAGCAATAGTGCGCAGACTTCAGTCATAAAGCTCACTAGATTCAGTATATATTAAGTTTTTCTAAGAAAGTGGCTACATACAGCATTATAAAGGTAATTATAGTTTTACTTCTAAAAATGCGCGTAAAGGTTCTTATTAGCCCTTTCACTATTAACAAACCATCAATAGACATCTTTCCTAAATAAAAATAAGACCGATCAATACAAATCTTATAAGCATCTGAAAAATATCACATTCGTCATCCCGGCATGGACTGCAAAGGATCCAGAGTACATGGATGTACATATCGTATAGTAGAATTCTTATCATGAAACTTACAGTGATACGACCTATTGCCATCCATGGCAACTGGTTTCCGGCAGTCCATGCCGGAATGACGACTTACCACTATGATTCACTTAGAGTCATATTTAGGAAAGATATCTATTATTAACTGATGTTACGCAGTAACGTC
>CAIVGC010000104.1 GCA_903905335.1 uncultured Methylococcaceae bacterium | reverse complement strand
TGCGCAAAAGAAAGTATCTCGCCTTCGGGTGCGAATACCCGATTAAAACAACTGTCGCGATAGCGACCTCATTATTTGTTTTTTTATAAATCGCTGAATGATGCGCTTCACTGTCGTTCATCATCCTATAAAAGAGTGTTTATTATTGTGCCTTACCTTAATTCTATTCACACATCCATTGAATACAAACAAAGCTAAGGCCTAAAGCCTATTTTTTGATACACTTACCCTATGAAAACCCCTACTCTTTCAAATTTTACATAAACATCATGACTAACTTTACCCTCACCGCTATTTCCCCTATTGATGGTCGCTACGCAGATAAAGTAGATGCACTACGCCCCATATTCAGTGAATATGGTTTGATCCGTTTTCGCGTACTGGTTGAAGTTCGCTGGTTACAAGCTTTGGCTCAACATCCTTTAATCAAGGAAGTCAATCCCTTTAGTGCCGAAGCAAACCAACGTTTAAACAGTATCATCAGTGATTTTTCAGAAGCCGATGCTCAACGTGTCAAAGACATAGAAAAGACCACTAATCACGACGTTAAAGCCGTTGAATATTTGCTTAAAGAAAAAATAGCCGGTTGTACTGAACTCGAAAAAGTCAGTGAGTTTATACATTTTGCTTGTACCTCAGAAGATATTAACAATCTGTCTTATGCCTTGATGCTTAAAGAAGGTCGCGTAGTCATCCAAGCGCAAATCACTGACTGTATTAATGCACTTAAAAAATTGGCTATAGAAACAGCCGACCAACCTATGTTGTCACGTACTCATGGTCAATCAGCGACACCGACTACAGTCGGTAAAGAATTTGCCAATGTGGTTGCACGTATGCAACGCCAACAAGATCAACTACAGGCAGTTGCCTTGCTAGGCAAAATAAACGGCGCTGTAGGTAACTATAATGCCCATGCCATTGCTTATCCAAATGTTGATTGGGCGAAGTTTGCCCAAGACTTTATACTCTCTCTAGGCTTGCAATTTAATCCTTATACCATTCAAATTGAGCCACATGATTATATCGCTGAATTTTTTCATGCCCTGTCACGCTTTAACACCATCTTGCTAGATTTCGATCGCGACATTTGGGGTTATATTTCCTTAGGCTATTTCAAACAACGCGTTATCGCTGGCGAAGTGGGCTCTTCTACCATGCCGCATAAAGTTAACCCTATAGATTTTGAAAACTCAGAAGGTAACATAGGCATTGCCAATGCCTTGTTTAGCTTTTTAGCCGAAAAATTACCCGTATCACGCTGGCAACGTGATTTAACCGATTCCACGGTCTTAAGAAATATTGGCGTCGGCATTGCCCATACCAGCATCGCTATCCAAGCCAGCTTAAAAGGTATTTCAAAATTACAAATTAATGTTGATGCCATCGAAGCTGATCTAAATGCCAACTGGGAAGTACTTGCAGAACCTATACAAACGGTGATGCGTCGTTATGGTATAGAAAAACCTTATGAGAAACTAAAGGAATTGACGCGCGGCCAACGCATTACCCCAGAACAAATGCAGGCCTTTATTGAAAAACTCGAGATACCCGAAGATGCCAAAACCGCCTTACTGGCCTTAACGCCACGTACTTACACCGGTTATGCTGAGCAACTTGCCAAAATTGTTTAATCATCAACATTAAACTGGATAGTTCAGGTTACCTTATTACGGCTACCAATTTAAGGCAGGACACTAGCTTAATCATTCACTTTTAAACAGGGTTCTTCTAAGCACAGACAAAGGACGAAAGGCGAAGGGCAAAGGGTTAAGTCTAGTAACTGTCACGCCTTAAGTTGCTAGCCTCCTAGGCTTAGTCTTTCGCCCTGAGCCTTTCGTCTGCGCTGAAGCTGTCCCGCTTTAAGTTGGTAACCCTTATTACTAACCCGAACTTACAGCTACTTGTTAAATAAATACAGCAAAACACTATTTCTTGATCTGGCTCAACTTTTTAAATTTGTCTTTTGGTTTAATAGAACCCTGTTGACAACACTCAACAGCTTACCAAATTCAGAACAATATTAGTGGAGCATTAACATGACTACAGAAACACAAGAAAAAGATAATTTTTGGCTTATTGTTGGCGGTATTGTTGCAGCGGCAATACTGACAATGGTAGTTATAAAAAGCAATGAACATGGCAAGTATGTTTCAACTGCAAATGCCATAGCCGAAGATTCTGGTTATGTTGCTCATAAATCAGAAAATAAATAACATCAATTGTAGGTCATTTTTTGCTTATATCCTCTAAAGCGCATAACAAAGCTAACCTCAATTTTATTATGCGCTGCTGTACAAAATCCTCTTTATTTTTGGCTGTTTAATGAATACGTGGTGTAAAAATTAAACAGCTCTTTTTTATCAATAATCCTAACCTGCTTAGATCTAACCTCAATCAACTGCTTAGATTGAAACAAATGAAAGATTCTACTTACAGTTTCATGCGCAATGCCTAAATGATTACCTATTTCCTCTCGCGACATACTTAGACGAAACTCCAGTTCAGAATAACCCCTTTGCTTGAAACGTTCTGATATTTGTAAAATAAAGTTTGCGACACGCTCTTCAGCAGATCGACGATTTAGCATTAATCTTTCAACTTGAGCATCAAATTGGCTGCAAGATCTTTGTAATAATAATTGATTTAAGCAAGACTTTTGAGTGAGCATCTCATCTATCTTATGCGCAGGTAAGTGACAATAGTTAACCGTTTCTAAAGCAATTGCCGTGCAATTATAAGTTTGCGTAGCTAAACCATCAAAACCTAAAACCTCACCCGGCAATATGAAGTCAACAATGAGTTCATTGCCATTCGCTCCAAAACTTATTAATTTTGCACTCCCAGAGCGCAGAGCAATCATGCCTCTAAAAGGACTGCCGGCATGATATATAGCCTCACCTTTTTGGCGTATATTATTTCGATTAACTAATAAGGCCAACTCTCCTATCTCAAAGTGATCAAGGCCTTTAGGAATACAGAATTTATCTAAATTACAGTTGATACAAGTAACGGTGTTTTGGGTCGACGTTGTGCTTGAAACTATTGATGCTGTCATTTTTAAACTTAATTAACCTTTTTAATAGTATGCTTATACAGGTTAATGCACATAAATCCTAACTCAGTAGGTATTAAACTAACATTGTAATAGGTCGATTAATCAACAGGCACTTAGAAGCCTTATATTTCAGGCTCTCATTAGAGTTTTTTAGTTCATTACACCAACTATCCTCTTAGGCAACAGCGCTGTTTTTATCATAGCCTATAAATTTAAATACTAGTTGTCTCATCCATTTTTTAGGGTAAACTTGAAAACGCACACTTTGCAATGTAGCGCTTTAAGCTTCATGCCACTTGTTCAAACAGTTAACAGAAAAATAAAGCGGTTCTTTTTATAACCCAACAATAATTAAGAGGTATTTATGAGCAAGATTTTAAATGAAGTACTATCCGCCAACCGTGATTATGTCAATGATTTCGGTGACAAAGGCGAACTACCTCTACCTCCAGGTAGACATTTTGCTATCTTAACCTGTATGGATGCCCGCTTAGATCCTGCAAAATATGCTGGTCTTTCAGAAGGAGATGCGCACGTTATTCGTAATGCCGGTGGTCGCGCCAGTGATGATGCTATCCGCTCGCTTGTGATTTCTTATAAATTATTAGGTACCAAAGAATGGTTCGTTATCCACCACACTAACTGTGGCATGGAATTATTCAATAATGAAATTATGAGCGACTTATTAGGCAGCAGCCTAAAAACAGCGTCTATCGATGCTAGTGGCTGGCATGATAGCTGTGAAGGCCATGGCTCTGCAGAAGGCAAATACATCAACTGGCTGACCATTAAAGATCAACAAGAAAGTGTGCTAGAAGATGTGTTACGTATTAAAAATCATGCCTTAGTACCTTCTAATATCCCTGTATATGGTTATATCTACGAATGTAGCACTGGCCGTTTAATAGAAGTGCTTGCTGCGACTGAAGCAGGCAAAGCTAGCTAATAAAACTCTTACATAGCTTAAAACCTAAGTGTATGCGTAACGGGGATCATAAGCCCCGTTACCTACCTTTCGAAAAATATTGAAGTATCTAATAGTTTCAGTCGGAGCTGAAAACCCTATGCCGCTTTGGTTTTCGTTCAGAGACTATCTACTCTGCTAAAAATATAAATCCGCTTTTGCAAAACTCTATCTTTGCAATATAGCTTTCAAATAAATTCTCAGAAACAACTCACTAAAGACCAAAACTCTTTAATATGGCAGTACTATCAGACCACTAAGACTTAATGTAAGACTACTATGCCAAGGATTTATAACAATCTCTACTAGAACGATGCTAAGCCAGAGCTGATAGTGTTTAAGTTGTTGTCGATGCTTATTACTTTAGTATAGATTGTAAGCATTTTACTTTAGCTTAAATCGAATCTGCTACGGATCAAGACTAATCTGCTATGGATTACGTCATATTGACTAGTGTAGTCGACTGTTGTCAGCATCGGTGATCAGCGTCAAAGCCATTATTGATTTGTTCTGGAGCATTTAAGGCATCAACTGCGATAGAGTGTAGACGTTACGCTCCAATATAGGTATGATAAGCCTTAGCCTAGTGCTTATCTAAGACAGATAAGCATCTATCTGCTATCCAGTAAACCTTAATCATCGCAGATATCATAAGTTCTGAAGACTTTATAAGCAGTATTTATTGCGAGCAAAACTTATATAATACTGCGACCTAACTTAGACGTTATTTTTTATCAGACCCAAACAGCCCTCCTATAACTTAGGACTAGACATCATTTAAACTCTTTAAAGCTTGTATCACGAGCAAGGCAGCTATTTTATGAAAACACAAAAAGCACGAATCAATTTTAGTAAAGTTAAAGATCATGAGCTTGCTCATGTCGCTCAAAATATTGTTAACAAGATGACTATTAACGCCCATTTTAGTCAACCAACGCCTACGTTATTGTCAATTCAAACAACTATAAGCACTTACTCTGACGCGTTATTAAAAGCTAAAGATGGCAGTAAACAAGACACGGCCTATAAAAATGCCTGTCGCTTAAACTTAGAGAATAGTCTTTCTAGCCTAGGCTCTTATGTCAATTTAACAGCAGAAGCAGATCTGGTTAAGCTGGAAAGTTCAGGCTTTCCTTTATCAAAAATCCCTGAACCTATAGGAATATTGGAGGCACCGACTATAACTGTTACTTATGGTAAAAATCCTGGTGAAATTCATATTGAATGTAGCGTTATCCACAAAGCCTCAGGCTATATAATACTGTACAGTCCAGTTCCGGGGCCTGCTGACAATAATGAGTGGTATAACAAGCAATGGTCAAGTTCAAAAGGTACGCTGACGCAGCTAAAAAGCGAAACTAAATATGTAATTAAAGCCGCAGCGATGAGCCCCGAAGCTAATAAAATGGGCATCTACAATTTTTCTGATCCTGTTGAAAAGATGGTGCCTTAATTTATGAACTGTTAAGCTAATCTCCATGCAGACAGACTAAGTTTTCTGCCTGTATGGAGCAATTAATGACGCCTTTAAAACGCTTAACGCACCGGCACCATACCCTACAATGCCTACCAATAGTATCAATACTGAACATAGATTAAGCTACAGCACATAGTATTACCCAAAGCGCCATTATTCACTCAACAAACCCTCAACCCGCTGAAAGCCTCTAGGTAACGCTAAGCCACGCTTAGCTCTATCACCTTGATAATGTTCTATATCTACGCCTTTCAAAGTTAAAAAACGCTTACCTGAAACAACTTTTAACGAGCCTTGCCTTGGAATAACCAAGGCTGCGACTACATAATCCTTCGCACTACTAAGATCAGCTGTCGGTATTTGTATGAGCTTATTACCCTTGCCTTTGGCTAAGGCCGGTAAATCAGCGACAGGGAATATCAATAGACGGCCTTGTAAAGTTACCACCGCTAATAAATCAGAGTCATCAGCAATGGCTGCTGGCTTGATGACTTGAGCGCCCGCTGATAAGTTAAGCAAAGTCTTACCGGCTTTATTTTTGCTTAATAGTTCTTTTAATTGGACTCTAAAACCATAACCATAATGACTTGCGACTACATACCAATCATCAGGATTACCGGTTAATAAATGGGTAAATAACGCGCCTGCGGGTGGATTAAGGCGCCCGGTTAAGGGTTCGCCTTGAGTTCGTGCAGACGGTAAATCATGGGCGGAGGTACTATAAGCGCGGCCCGTAGAATCCAATAAGTAAATGGCTTGAGTTGAACGACCTTTAACCGCATCTAAGAAGCTATCACCTGAGCGATAATTAAGGCTTTCTACATCAATATCATGACCTTTAGCCGCGCGTATCCAGCCTTTTTCTGACAAGATAACCGTCAGTGGCTCATTACTAATTAAGGCTGTGGTATCTAAAGCTAAGGCTGCGACTCGGGACACGATAGGTGAGCGTCTATCATCGCCATATTGCTCGGCATCATGTTCAATTTCTTTGCGGATCAAGCGATTTAGTAATAAACGCGAACCTAGGGTTTTTTCAAGACCTGCGCGTTCTTTTTCTAAGGCGTCTTGTTCACCTCGGATTTTCATTTCTTCTAGCTTAGCTAGATGCCGTAGCTTTAAATCCAAGATGGATTCGGCTTGCAGATCAGTCAAAGCAAAGCGCTGCATTAAAACAGGCTTGGGATGGTCTTCGTTACGAATTATGGCAATCACTTCATCGATATTCAAATAAGCGATGAGTAAGCCATCAAGGATATGCAAGCGTGCTAAAACCTTATCTAAACGATATTGTAAGCGTCGCCTTACGGTTTCAGTCCTAAAGGCTAACCATTCGACTAGGATATCTCTAAGACCTTTGACCTTAGGCTTGCCATCCATGCCTATCATGTTCATATTAACGCGATAGCTTTTTTCTAAGTCAGTCGTGGTAAATAAATGTGACATCACCGCATCAACATCTATGCGTTTAGATTTAGGTATGATTAATAAGCGCGTAGGATTTTCATGATCTGATTCATCACGTAGATCTTCAATCATGGGCAGCTTTTTGGCCAGCATTTGTGCGGCGATTTGCTCCATTAATTTAGAACCCGAAACCTGATGAGGTAACGCGGTAATCACGATATTGCCATCTTCAGCTTCATAGATAGCACGCATTTTTATCGAACCACCACCCGTAAGATACATTTTTTGTATATCTTCAGCAGAGGTGATGATTTCTGCGTCAGTCGGATAATCAGGGCCTTTGATATATGTGAATAGGGTTTCTAGTGTACTCTCGGGCTCATCTAATAATTGTATGCAAGCGCTAGCGACTTCCCGTAAATTATGCGGAGGTATATCGGTGGCCATACCGACGGCAATACCCATCGTGCCATTCAGTAGAATATTCGGCAATCTGGCCGGCATTAAGATCGGCTCTTTTAAAGTGGCATCAAAATTATCTGCCCACTCCACCGTGCCCTGCCCTAATTCACTGAGTAAGGTATGCGCATAAGCAGTAAGTCGAGATTCAGTGTAACGCATCGCTGCGAAAGACTTAGGATCATCAGGTGAACCCCAGTTGCCTTGACCATCAACTAAAGGATAGCGATAAGAAAAGTTCTGCGCCATTAGCACCATAGCTTCATAACAGGCAGAATCACCATGAGGATGATACTTACCCAAAACATCACCGACCGTACGTGCAGATTTCTTGTACTTGGCTAAAGCGGTTAGCCCTAACTCAGACATGGCATATACAATTCGTCGCTGCACCGGCTTTAATCCATCGGCAATATGTGGCAGAGCTCTATCGAGTATCACATACATGGAATAATCCAGATAAGCTTTCTCAGCAAAATCTTTTAACGGTAGTTGTTCGAAGTTTTCTTGCAGTCCCATTTAAAACTCACCTTCTGCTGACTTAATAATGTGCTTGTGCTCTGCATTTAAACTGGCTTTGCGCAATAACTTACGCTGCTCCGCCTCTTTATAGCGTTTTCTTTCTGGCTCGGTTTCTAGTAATAAGCTAGGCACGGCTATGGGTTTTCCTTGCTCATCCATGGCAACCATAGTAAAAAAGCAAGAGGTGGTATGTCGTTTTTCTTGAGTTCTTAAATGCTCGGCATATACACTTACCTCAACCTCCATTGAAGATCGACCGACATGATTGATACGTGCATCAAAGGTGACTAGCTCACCGACATTGACTTGCTGCTTAAAAAATACTTGATCAAGTGCCGCTGTCACCACATAACTTTTACAATATTTTGCCGCACAGGCATAAGCCACTTGATCTAGTAATTTTAATAAAGAACCACCATGCACATGTCCCGAGAAATTAGCCATATCAGGGGTCATTAATACCGTCATCGTTAAGAATTTTTCTTGCTTGCTCATTATTGAAGGAACCATTTAAATCTTTTGATGACAGGAATTGTATCTTAACAAGTAATTGAGCGCGCATAAAAAAGGCAGTAGTGACAGGTTGCGACCTGTCACTACTGCCTTTTTAATTTGACTCGCTAAAGAAAGCTTATAACTTTTCTTTAATACGAGCTGCCTTACCTGTCAAGTCACGTAAGTAATACAATTTAGCTCTACGAACAGCGCCACGACGCTTAACTGTAATCTCACTAATGATATGGCTATGAGTTTGAAAAACACGCTCAACACCTGTACCGTGAGAAATTTTTCTTACGGTGAAAGCAGAATTTAAACCACGATTACGTTTTGCAATCACGATACCTTCAAAAGCCTGAATACGTTCACGCTCGCCTTCTTTTACTTTAACTTGAACAACAACCGTGTCTCCTGGATTAAATTCAGGAATTTGTCTTAGTTGTTCTCTTTCCAACTCTTCAATAATATTGCTCATAACCACACCCTATTCAACTTCACTTTTAAATTGTTGCAGCAGATGTTCCTGCTCTGCACTTAAATTCTTTTTTTGTAATAAATCTGGCCGTCTTTGCCAGGTTCTACCGACCATCTGTTTCATGCGCCATCGGTCTATATCTGCATGATTACCACCCAGTAAAACCGCTGGAACTGGCTTAGCTTCTAGCTGTTCTGGCCGAGTAAAATGCGGACAATCCAACAAGCCATCAGCATGAGAGTCTTGCTGAGCCGAAGCCTCATCACCCAATACACCAGGCAATAACCGCGTGACGGCATCGATCACTATCAAGGCAGCCAATTCGCCGCCACTAATAACATAGTCGCCAATAGACCATTCTTCATCGCAATCTAGCTCGACAAAACGCTCATCAACACCTTCATAACGACCTGCAACTAAAATTAGCTGAGAGATATCACAGGCTTCAGCTAACATTGCTTGAGTGATTAGCCTACCTTGCGGACTTAAATAAACCACTTTTGCCTTGCCATGACCCGCTTGCTTTGCACTTAAAACAGCATCATGCAAGGGCTGATATTTCATGACCATTCCAGGTCCACCACCGTAAGGTCTATCATCAACCGTCCGGTGTCTGTCTTGGGTATAGTCTCTAGGATTCCATACCGACAAACTAACTATATTTCGCTCTATCGCTCGACCGGTCACACCATAACTTGCTGCTGCGCTGACCATGTCTGGAAATAAAGTAACAACATCAAAACGCATAATAAGTCTTAAAAATCAGGATCCCAATCGACAATCATACGACCGGCATCAAGATCTATAGTTTTTATCGTTTGTCCTTGTAAGAACGGAATAACTCGCTCCCGCTCACCTTTGACGATAACGACATCATTAGCACCAGTTTCTAGTAAACCATCAACGATACCTAATGACACACCTAAATCAGTTTCAACCTGCAAACCTATTAAGTCAGACCAGTAATATTCGCCTTGTGCTGATTTTGGCAACTGCTCAGGGCTTATGAATATATCCCACCCCATAAGGCTAGCGGCCAAATCTCTGTCATTGACACCTTCTAGCTGTGCAACGACTGCTTTACCTTGTAGCTTGCCACCAATGACTTCAACGTGTTTGCTTTCACCGTCTTTCATTAACAACCAAGGAGAATAACTTAAGATATTCTCTCTAAAATCGGTAAAAGAAAACACTTTAACCCAGCCTTTAACACCGAAAACGCCAGAAATCTTTCCAACATTGACTAGCGCTTGCTTAGTCAACAGCTTACGCAGCAGCCTTAAGAGCGTCTTTAATCAATTTAGCAACGCGTTCAGAAGGTTGGGCGCCATTAGCTTTCCAATAATCAACGCGTGAACAGTCCAAACGCAGAGTTTCTTCATTACCACGAGCAAGTGGATTGAAAAATCCAATTCGTTCAATATAACGACCATCACGGCCGCTTCTGCTATCTGTTACAACTACGTGATAGAAAGGGCGATTTTTTGCGCCGCCTCTTGAAAGACGAATAGTTACCATCTAAGTTCCTTAAAAACATTGGGTCATTATTAATCCGCCTATTCTACGCGATTTTTTCTGTAAGTGAAGTACAAATTAGAAAAAAACAAAAACAGAACCGAGTTATAACGAGATTATTGATTAAAATATAAAAATTAACGCTTCATACCACGAACATTATTTTTTATACCACGTACCATATTGGCTATATTGCCAGATTTAAATTTCTTCATCATTTTTTGCATCATTAAGAATTGCTTTAACATGCGATTAACATCATGCAACTCTTGCCCACATCCTGTAGCAATACGTTTTTTGCGATTTCCTTTAATTAAATCAGGATAACGTCGCTCTTGCATAGTCATAGAACTTATCACAGCAATCTGCCTAGCAAGCATTTTATCATTAATTTGTGCTTTCATTTCAGAGGGCACGGCATTCATGCCGGGTAACTTTTCCAGCATAGACCCTACTCCGCCCATCCGTTGCATTTCCTGCAATTGCTCACGAAAATCTTCCAGATTAAAGCCTTGACCTTTCTGTATTTTCTTAACTAGTTTTTCTGCTTTTTCCTTATCGACCTTTTGCTCTATCTCTTCAATAAGACTTAGCATATCGCCCATACCTAAAATACGGGAAGCAATACGATCAGGATAAAAAGGCTCTAAAGCATCAGTTTTTTCACCAACACCTATAAACTTAATTGGTTTGCCGGTTATATGACGAATAGACAGTGCCGCACCACCTCGCGCATCACCATCGGCTTTAGTTAAAATAACACCTGTTAATGGTAGAGCATCATTAAAGGCTTTTGCAGTAATGGCGGCATCTTGGCCGGTCATACTGTCAACAACAAATAAGGTTTCGATAGGATTAATTGCCGCATGCAGCTCTTTAATTTCACCCATCATTTCATCATCGATATGCAGACGACCTGCCGTATCAATAATAATGACATCTAAAAACTTTCTCTTTGCAGCATCAATAGCATTTAGAGCGATATCTACTGGCTTCTGAGTAATATCACTCTCGAAGAAGTCCAATGACACTTCTTGAGCTAACATTTGCAGCTGTTTAATGGCCGCAGGTCGATAAACGTCAGTACTAACCACACCTACTTTTTTCTTTTGGTTTTCTTGTAGCCAACGACCTAGTTTAGCTACCGAAGTGGTTTTACCTGCGCCCTGCAAACCGGCCATTAAGATAATAGCAGGAGGAACAGCCCTAAGATTTAGCGCTTCATTAGCCTCGCCCATAACCTTAACTAATTCAGCCTGAACCAGTTTAATCATAGATTGGCCAGGTGACAGACTGGTTTGTACGTCTTGACCTAAAGCACCGATTTTGACACGCTCAATAAAGTCCGTAACAACCGGCAAGGACACATCTGCCTCAAGTAAAGCCGTCCGCACTTCCTGCAGCGTTTCCTTGATATTATCTTCAGTCAGACGACCCTGACCCTTGAGTTTTTTAAGTGTAAGACTTAATCGATCGGTTAAATTATCAAACATATCCAGGTCTTTATTATTAATATAAGGAAACTGCCCGCAAGTGCAAATGCACTAGGACTATTGAGCGGGGTATATTACCATATTCATCAAAATCTTTGCACGACTTAGCAACAACAATGCTCTATTAAGACTACGAATAGATATAACTGACTGATATACCCTTAGCCTATTAAGAAATGGATACCGGCCTCACCTACAGATTAACCGCTCTGCTCGGCTTTCAGTTACTTAACTCAACCCTATACTCCATAAACCCATGATCACGACCGCACTCGCCATTCTATCTATCAGCTTTTATCTGGCTAGCACTGGGTTAATAATTAGATATATCAATCTTAGTCGAATGCCACACCTCCCCTTTTTATTGGCATGGATAGCTGTCGTAGCACATCTTTTTTATACCACCATTATTTTCTTCCAAAATAATGGCATTAGCTTTAGCTTTTTCAGCACAGGCTCACTGATCGCGATGATAGTTGCGCTATTATTACTAATCGCCACCCTAAATAAACCTGTCGAAAAATTAGGTATTGCAATATTTCCTATTGCCGCTTTAATGCTAACACTAGCAGTCAATTTTGCAGACAAGACACCCTCTCTCTCACAACACAACTGGGCGATGAGCACCCACATCTTAACGTCTATTATTGCCTTTAGCTTATTAAATATAGCCGCATTACAAGCCATTTTACTGGCCATACAAAATCAGCAACTAAAGAGTCACCCACCCAAACGTTTCATTTTATCCTTACCAGCCTTGCAAACTATGGAAGCCTTATTATTTCAAATGCTGACCACTGGCTTAATATTCCTCACCATCTCACTAGTCAGCGGCTTTTTATTTATAGAAAATTTATTTGCACAACATCTTGTCCACAAAACCGTTTTATCAATACTGGCGTGGATTATTTTCTCTGGCTTACTTATGGGACGTAGTCGCTATGGTTGGCGGGGGCAAACCGCCATAAAATGGACTTTGATCGGATTTGTATTGTTATTATTAGCTTACTTTGGCAGTAAATTAGTATTAGAACTTATTTTACATAAACAACTCAATGGCTAAATATTTGCCACACAATTTAAGATATATAGCTAAATATAAACTCAAAACTGCATTACTTTTTAATCCCTGCATTTACTTTTATTAACTGCCTTAACGTTGCTGAAATATCCTGCCCTAGCTTTGTTAAGCAAGCACTTTGAGCAGCAACCATTGCATCATAATCAGTTGTCGAAGCCAACACTTGGTAGTCAAATCGCTTACTAAGATCAGGCTGATCTTTCTGTTTAATTAGCCATTGCGCTATCAATCGACTTTGTCCTTGAGCATCAATATGAAACTCAATGATATCAATACTCACTTGGTAATCGATAACCTGGCGTTGCGCCCAAGGATAACGAACTATTCGATTTGAGCCCAACTGACTAGGTAAGAACTTAGCAAGAGCCAAAGAAATATTTTGATCCAGACGCTCTGCCCAACGATGCTCTTCAGACATTTGATACTGATTATCAGTAATTGCCACAACCATCTGGGGCCTATTCAAATAATCTGGAATACGTACAGGCCCTAACCCAATCAATGCTTGATTAGTAAAGTCATCGACTTTAACAGTATCAAGCATTGAAGCCCCTGCATTGAGTCTATAAAACTGCACAGGCTTATTGCTGCGCATGCAAGCACTTAGAAAAAACACCATTATTAGACAACTAACCGGAAATAGAGTCTTGTTGCTTTTGATGCAATCTATTTTTAAACTCATAAAGTACCTATTCCTTTCCGTAAATGATTGAATCTGGATGTCGCTCAAGATAATCTGTCAGCCCCTTGGTAGAGTTCGCGGCATCTCGTAATGACTCCAACGATTGCCATAATGGCGCATCTGAAGCAGTCAGAGCCTCTACTGAGCCTAATGTGTGTTTAGATTCCTGTAATATGCTGGTAGCAGTATTAAGGGTTTTTTCGGTAGATACTAACACTGGACGCATTTCACGAGTAAACTCCTGAATCATCGATCGTGTATCACCAACCGCACCATTCATATTAATCATTAAAGGAGAAAGATTATGATTCAAGCTAGCCACAAGCTTTTCAGTCTCATCCAGTGTTTTTGCCAAAGCTATCCTGCTCTTTTTAAGCTCATCAGAAGTGGCTATTTCTCGCATTTCTTTTAAAGTTACCGCTAAATCTTTAACGATATCCTCAATAGGCAGCTGACGAAGCTTTGTTATCATTTCATCTGCCGTATTTTTGATATGATCAGCCGTGGTTGGAACTGCAGGCAGTTCTGGCAGATCTCTGTAATTAAGTCCTCTCAAATTAAGCGGCTCATTACGATAGAAATTAAATTCCACATACAACAATCCTGTCAGTAAACTTTGAGATTGCAACTGCGCTTTAATACCAGCATCAATCAACTGTTTAACATTTTGCTGACGCTGCTCCAAGGAGCCCGGCACTTTTAAAGGGTGTCCATCGGAATCCATAACCAACTCCGAATCAATTTCGATTACTACTGGCTTAGTTATACGGTTAGCTTTTTGATCAAGTTCAATGGAAATCTCCTTAACTACTCCTATCTGCACTCCCTGTAATTTAACAGGCGCCCCAACATTCAGGCCGTTTAAGGCGGAATCAAAATAGATCACAAACTGAGATTTTTTCTTCAATAACTGGCCACCACCAAAAAGCAAGATAGCTGTTATTATTAAGAACAGAGAGCCTACTAGGAAAACTCCGATGGCATATGCATTAACCGGTTTACTCATAAATTCTCATGCCCTTGTTGTTTTATTGCAGAACTGCTTGAATCTTCTGATGCGCCACGAGTAAGAAATCGTAAAACTTTCGGGTCACGAGACTCGGTTAACAGCTGTTTTGGAGGCCCACTAGCAATCATAGTTTTAGATTCCATATCAAGAAACACAGAATATGTGCCTATAGCGAAAATACTCGCCAATTCATGAGTCACAATAACAATAGTCGCGCCCAAATGATCCCGCAGACTACGAATTAAATCATCTAACAACTTAGCACTAACAGGATCGAGTCCAGCTGAAGGTTCGTCAAAAAACAAAATCTCAGGATCTAAGGCCATAGCTCTAGCCAATCCCGCTCGCTTTTGCATTCCACCACTAATCTCAGCAGGATAATAATCTTCAAAGCCGGCCAGCCCCACTAAAGCTAACTTATAGGAGACTAAATGGCGTATACGCTGCGCGCTCAATCTAGTATGCTCAGTCAATGGTAAGGCAACATTCTCTGCCAAGGTCATAGAACTTAACAAAGCACCACTTTGAAACAATACCCCCGTCTGCCGCAATAGCCCTTGTCGAGTCTTATAATCAGCACCCCAAAGACTTTCCTCGCCATAAAATACATCACCTATAAGCGGCCTATGCAAACCTATAAGGTGCATCAATAAGGTACTTTTACCACAACCACTACCGCCCATAATGACAAAAATCTCACCTCGATTAATAGTAAAATTTAGATCACGTTGAATAATGAGATCACCATAAGCCATGGTCATATTTTTAATGCTAATACATGGACTAGTCATTAATTAAATCCCCAAGCGATTACAGAGTATGGTCATCAAAGAATCCGCGACAACAATAAAGACAATGCCTGTTACTACTGCAGAAGTAGCTGCATCACCGACATCTGAGGCACTACGTCCACATTGCATACCCCGCATACAACCGGATAATGCAATCAAAATACCAAAGACCGCACATTTAAAAACACCTATTGTAAGATCTGGTAAATGAATCGCATTAACCGTACGTTGCAAATATTCCACCAAAGATACTTCGAAAAAATTTACCGTGACCAAGGCACCACCGATGATGCCCATTAAGTCAGCATACAAACAAAGCAAAGGCATGATAAAAATAAGCGCAAGCACACGAGGCAAGACCAAAAACTCCATGGGATCGAAGCCCATAGTTTCCAAGGCATCAATCTCATTGTTAACCTGCATAGTCCCTAATTGTGCCGCATAAGCTGCTCCAGTACGCCCAGACATAATAACAGCCGTCATTAAACCGCCCATTTCTCGAGTCATACCCAAGCCAACTAAATCAGCAATATAAAGCTGCGCACCAAACAAAGCTAATTGCACTGAGCCAACAAAGGCTAATATCAAACCTACCAGCAAACTAATTAAGGTAATAATAGGGAGCGCTGAAGGCCCACAATCTTGAATATTCCTCCATAAATCTACCCAACGAAAATGTGCCTTTCCTCTAAAAAAAGCGGTTACACTAAGCGTTAAATTGCCGATAAACATAATTAAAGATTTCACATCACTTTGCAAACCTAACCCGCTATTACCTATGATCTCTAGCCAAGAAACCTTCAGAGATTGACGCCTTACTCCAGCCCGCTCTGGCACAGCAGAAACTAAACTTAATAAACCCTGAATACCACTGGGCAACGTTTTTATATCAACACTAATTCCTTTTTCTTCACTATAAGCTATTAACTTTATTAACTCAGTCATCAACAAGCTATCCCAGCGCCCTAATAACTCAGTCGAAAAAACGAGCTGCTTAAACTGAGTACCATCTCCAAATTGAGACAAGATAAGATCAAGATCAGGAATCTGACTATCCAATAGCCAATCACCTACAATAGCTATCTCTAAAAGAGGCGCTTTACAATTTACAGTAATATTAGTGGGCCTATTGCTTAAGGTCATAACTGATATGTATAAGTGAGAAAAACCAAGGAATTAATAAGAAAACCATATCTTCAAGTGCAATCTAACATAAAAGCATAACAAAATCATGACGATCCCCTGCTATTTATCCTTTATTATAAGATTACTCCAGCAGCAACCTAGGCCATAGCTTGCGCCTAGCCATGTAATAGCAACTAGAATAAAATAATAAAACAACGTATTCTGCTGATAATATAAACACCAACTTTTCACTAAAATCATGATGCAACAGCTAGACGCACTATTATCAATACCTTATATACTCATCAGTTTAGCAGCGCTTGTTGGCCTGTTAGTAGGAAGTTTTCTTAATGTAGTTATCTATCGTTTACCGGTGATGATGCAGCGAAACTGGCGTAATGAATGTGCGGACTATCTACAAATTGAGCTTGGTAATATAGAACTTTCCGATCCATTGAATCTAGCCGTTCCTTTATCGCGCTGCCCGAATTGCAATACTGCCATCAAACCCTATCAAAACATCCCGGTTATTAGTTATATTTTTTTAAGAGGGCGCTGCGCATCCTGCAATAAGGCCATTTCAATCCGCTACCCGTTAATTGAAGCCTTAACCGCTATCAGTTCTGCATTTATCGCCTATCATTTTGGTGATACGGTACAAACCTTATTTGCATTACCGCTCACTTGGTCACTTATAGCCCTCTGCTTTATTGATATAGATCATCAACTATTACCCGACAGCATCACGTTACCACTACTTTGGCTAGGTTTATTTTTGAGCATATTTGGAATATACACTGACCCTCAAGCCAGCATTATTGGTGCAATTAGCGGCTACGGAATACTTTGGACCGTGTACCAACTCTTTAAATTAGTGACTGGCAAAGAAGGCATGGGTTATGGCGACTTTAAATTACTTGCGGTATTTGGCGCTTGGTTAGGCTGGAAATACCTAGCGTTTATTATCTTATTATCATCATTGGCAGGTGCTATTGTTGGCATCATGTTAATTATTTTTGTTAAACATCATCATAACAAACCTATTCCCTTTGGCCCTTATTTAGCTAGCGCAGGCTGGATAACGTTATTATGGGGCAATGAGCTTAACCAATTTTACTTAACCAGCGTAGACTTGTAACTAATGCTAAAAATCGGCCTCACTGGCGGCATAGGATGCGGAAAAACAACTGTTTCTAAGCTGTTCGAGCAACTAAATATACCGGTTATTGACGCTGACAGCATTGCTCATCAACTGGTCGAAATTGGACAGCCAGCACTTAAAGAAATAGTTGAAGCATTTGGTTCAGACATCATTGATGCCGAAGGCTCATTAAATAGAAAAAAACTCAGTCAACTTATTTTTTCAGACAAACAGCAAAAACATACGCTAGAAGCTATACTGCATCCTAAAATTTATCTATCCATACAAACAGCTATTAAATCAGTAAACTCTGCTTACTGTATTATTAGTATGCCGTTATTATTCGAAGCCAATATGATTGATTTAGTAGATAGAATATTAGTCATTGATTGCTCTATAGATAACCAAATCGAGCGTGTACAAAAACGCGACAATATGCCCTTGCTACAAATACAAGCTATCATTGACAGCCAAGTATCAAGAACTTACCGAAAAGCACATGCTAATGACATTATAGATACAACAAAAACCAATCACATACTTGCAGAAACCGTCAAAAAACTGCACAATTTGTACATTTATTTAAGCGCCTGCCAGGATAAGATCGTCAGTGAATAACACTATTACTTATGAATTTCCACTCAACGAACGCATCCGTGTTTTCATAAGACTTGAGCAACTATTTAAACAATTTTTCCTGTTATCAGTTGGAGAAAGTGTAGCTGAAAAACGCGCAGCTATCACTGTGATACTTGATCTAATGACACTTTTTAAGCGTAACGACTTAAAATCTGAGCTTTTAAAAGAATTAGACCGACAAGCCAGCTCACTTAATAAAATAGCCAATAATAAAGGGGTTGATAGAGATCGGTTGCACGAAATCATAGCCCAACTAACTAGAATAAATGAAAAACTTTATGCGATTTCTGGAAAAATAGGCAGTCATATCTTGGAAAGTCATTTATTTCAAAGCATCGCTCAACGCAGTTCAATTCCAGGAGGCACCTATTCTTTTGATTTGCCTGAATACCATTACTGGCTAGAGCAAGATGAGTCTATTCGCATGAAAGACATGCAACACTGGAGCAGTTCTTTTACTGACATCTATGCTGCCATTGAATTTATACTTGATTTCATACGCAATAGCCGCTCAGCCAGCAAAGAAATGGCCAAAATAGGTTTTTTTCAACTACCTCTTGATCAAAATCAAGCATTTCAGCTTATCAAAATAACTATAGACAAATCATTACCTTATTTTGCCGAAATCAGTGGGGGAAAACACCGCTGTACTATTCGATTTATGGAACCCTCCATTGACGACAAACGCCCAATCCAAAGTGTAAATGACATTCCTTTCATGTTAACTTGCTGTTTATTCTAATGTCACTAAACAACACCAGTCTTATTGTAAAATGTCCTACCTGTAAAAAATCTGTACCTTGGTTAGCAGAGCAGACCTTTAAACCTTTTTGTTGTGATCGTTGTAAATTAATAGACCTAGGCGAATGGGCGATGGAAGAAAAAAGAATAGCAGGCGAAGCTTTAGATGAATTAGTGGATGAATTTGATGAGACCCAATATCATTAGTATCGGGCAGGTTGGGATTTGGAAAAATAGCATCCCAACCGACAAGCTTTTATTTAATACTTAATCCGTAACAGTAAGCTATTTCAACAAACCATCCAGCTTCTTGGCTTGTTCTAAAGCATATAAATCATCAAAGCCGCCCACATGAAGGTCGCCAATGTAGATTTGTGGTACAGTTCGACGTTTAGTTTTTAACATCAACTCTTCTCTCATTCCAACTTTAGCATCAACATTAATTTCAGTATAAGTTGCCTGTTTTTTATCAAGTAAGCGTTTAGCCATAACGCAATAAGGGCAACGATCAGCAGTATAAATTAGTATCTCAGGCATATTTTATTGATGTTTGTTAATATAAAGACACAAGATACAAGATTTTTGGCAAAAGATAAAAGGCTAAAGACTAAAATATAACTAATACAACTTCGCTTTTCGCTTTTTTTGAGAGTTTAAATAATGAGTAATTTACCAAACAATTTAAAATATGCTGCATCTCACGAATGGATCAGTGTAGAAGAGAATAATATCATTCGTATCGGTATCACTGATTTTGCTCAGGAAGAACTGGGGGACTTAGTATATATAGAACTACCTGAACTAGGTCGTCAGGTTCAAGCTCAAGAACAATGTGCGGTGGTTGAATCCGTAAAAACAGCATCAGACTTATATAGCCCCGTTGCTGGAGAAATAGTTGCTGTTAATGAAAGCTTGAACGATGAGCCTGAACAAATAAATGATAGCCCCTATGAGTCTTGGATTTTTTGCGTCCGTGCTAATGATCTAACTGATCTTAACTCGTTACTAGACGCCGAGGCTTATCAACAATTTATTAATCAATAGAGCGAAGACATCGAACTTAAATATAAGCGGTGTAACATAAGCTTTTTTTATCGATAATGAGTAAACCATGGCAAATCCAAATGCAAAAGGCGTCAAACGCCTCATCAACGCGTGTTTCTTTTCTGTTGCCGGCTTTAAAGCAACGTGGACACATGAAGAAGCTTTCAGACAGGAAGTTATACTTTTTATAATCACAACACCCCTAGCTCTATGGCTAGGGCAAACAACGATTGAAAAACTATTACTAATCGGCAGTATAGTGTTAGTTATGATAGTTGAACTTTTAAATTCAGCAGTGGAAGCGGTCGTTGACCGTGTCGGTTTTGAACATCATGAATTATCAGGCAGAGCCAAAGATATTGGTTCCGCAGCTGTTATGATGTCGTTAGCTTGGGCAGCATTGACCTGGGCATTAATTTTACTTTAAAGAGGACGTTCAATGAGTGCATTAATATGTGGATCTATGGCATACGACACTATCATGGTGTTTCATGATAAGTTTAAACACCATATCTTGCCGGAAAAAGTTCATATCTTAAACGTGTCTTTTTTAGTCCCCGTATTACGCCGTGAATACGGCGGTTGCGCTGGCAACATTGCTTACAATTTAAATTTATTAGGTGAAGAAGCCTTAACTATGGCCGTGGTGGGGCATGATTTTGCCCCTTATAGCCAATGGATGAATCTTAACGGTTTATCAAGTCAATTCATTCATATCTTGGATAATGAATATACCGGCCAAGCCTATATCACCACTGATGAAGACGGCAACCAAATTACCGCATTTCATCCCGGCGCTATGAGCTATTCGCATTTGAATGCTATTCCCACCGACAAAGACATTAGCATCGGCATAGTTTCACCTGATGGCAAAGAAGGCATGCAATTACATGCCGAACAATTTGTGGAATTGGATATTCCTTTTATCTTCGATCCAGGCCAAGGTATGCCCATGTTTAATGGTGAAGAATTACTCACCTTAGTTGATCAAGCGACTTGGATAACCTTAAATGATTATGAATCTGAGTTAATGCAAGAACGTACCGGCTTATCTTTAGAGCAACTAGCAGAACGCGTAGAAGCCTTAATTATTACTCTTGGTTCAAAAGGCTCTAAAATCTACACTCAAGGTGAATGCATCACTATACCTGCCGCTAAGCCTAGTGCCATATTAGATCCTACCGGCTGTGGCGATGCTTACCGTGCAGGCTTATTGTATGGCTTAATGAATGAATTAGATTGGGAAGTCACTGGTCGAATTGCGTCATTATTAGGTGCTATCAAAATAGAGCATCACGGCACCCAAAACCATCAGCTTAATTTCAGCGACTTTAAGCAACGTTTTCATGAAAACTTTGGCTATTCATTTTAAGAAATTAAACAGCTCATGCTAACTAATACCCAACAACTGTTAGACCTTATGGCTAGGCTGCGTCGACCAGAAGATGGCTGTGCTTGGGATATTAAGCAAAGCTTTAGCAGCCTGATTCCTTATTTGATAGAAGAAGCCTACGAAGTCGTCGATGCCATAGAACGTAATGACTTAGATGACTTACGAGCAGAGTTGGGTGATTTACTATTGCAAGTTGTTTTTCATGCCCAAATTGCCGACGAACTAGGCTTGTTTAATTTTGAACAAGTGTCCGCCGGTATCTGTGACAAACTGGTACGAAG
>CAIVGC010000103.1 GCA_903905335.1 uncultured Methylococcaceae bacterium | reverse complement strand
CCTTTATATTTCTAGTCGTGGTGATGCCGGTGCTGGCGGTGAAAATTACCTGCTAACACTCTTTCGCAATCTTGATCGTAAACGATTTCAGCCTATAGTTGTGTTGCCTAACGAGGGTTCGCTTCGTAAACCCTTAGAAGACATAGGGATTGAAGTGATTGTTGTGGTAGCGAATCATGGTTGGTTAACACCTGATAGAGCTTGGTACAGTCTGATTGCAGGTTTGCAGTCTAGGGTAAAAGTTATCGCTGATATTATTGCCAGCAACAATATTGCATTAGTTCATACTAATTCTAATCATCGATTTGAAGGTGCACTTGCTGCACGTTTGACAGGCATTCCGCATCTTTATCTTGCACATATTGAATATCAACCAGAAATGCCACTCTTTCAAAGACTGCCGTTTTCGATAGACAGTTTTGCAGCGTTGATGAGTGAGTTATCGGATCAGGTTGTTGCCGTTTCTAATTCTGTGAGTGCAACATTAGCTAAGCATGTTGCCGATGATAAATTACTAGTTATACATAATGGCTTAGAATTGATTTTGTTTGATGTCACGTTAACTGATCATGCAAACCAGTTGAAAGAGGAATTATGTATACCGTTAGATTCATTATTGATAACGGCGGTAGGTCGTATAGCCTTTGATAAAGGTTTTGATTATTTTATTGATGCTGCAAAACTAGTATTACAGCACCATAAAGTGGATGTGCATTTTATACTTGCGGGTGGTGAAGAAGATCTTGATTTTGCCAATCTGCTCAAACAGAAAGTGACTGAATATGGAATCAGTGATCATTTTCATTTTCTAGGCTTTAGAGCAGATATACCTAAGATTTTGGCTGCTAGTGATATTTTTGTGTTGTCGTCGAGAAAAGAAGGTCATCCCTACGTTATGCTGGAAGCTATGGCGTCTAACTGTGCCGTCGTTGCCTTTAACTGTGCGGGTGTTGAAGAAACAATAGAAGAAGGTGATTCTGGCTTTATAGTTCTTATGGGTGATATTAATTTTATGGCTGAGCGTTTGCTGTTATTGATAGATAATATCGATTTACGTCAAACTTTTGCAAAATCCGCTAAACAAAGAATTAAAGCTTTTTTTACGGCTGAAAAGACTGCAGCTGAATTAATGACGGTTTATGAACAGTTATTGAAACAGCCTAAAAAACCTGCGGGTTCTATAGCGATTGAATTGTTTTTACAAAATTGTGCGGAGCTTGGTCATCTTGGTGAAATGTCTGTTGTAATGAATGAACGGTTACGGCGTGTCGAACATTTGGCTGATTTCATCCAAAACAACGCTATTACAAAGAGTCTGCGCTATTTGCGTAAGCTAGTATGAGTATAAAATAACTATGGCCATTGTTACTGTATCTGAGCTTTTTACGCTGACTAATTATAGTGAGAAGTTGGCTATAAACAACGCTGATCGATCAACTTATGAACTTGTATCTGGTGCAGTGTATGCTGATCATTTTTCATCAGCTGATTGTCTTTTTGTTAGGCTACAGGGTGGCGATAATATAGAGCTGCTTTTTGATGGTTCTTACACTTTTTCTCAGATTGAATCAGGTGGATATTTAGGACGCTCGTCAACAGTTGGCCAGTCTTGTTTTTGGCTTCCTCAGATACCCTTTATTAGGCAAATTAATCAAGATGGGCAAATACTCTCTGAGCATTTGAGTTCTATTTCCGGGTTTACATGGAGCGAACAAGGTGCATCATTTTCAATGCAGGCACCAGAAAATAAAGTAGTTGATTTTATTATATGGCGTTTTTCGACGGATATTTTAACTGAAGAAGTACATTCTATTTTGCCTAGCGAGGCACAAGGTTATTTTCTTTGGGGTTCTCATGGCTGTATCAATAAGCCAGCCGATTTATATCGCCATTTGATACATGGTGTAGTTTATGATTTACGTTATTCTTGGCCGCACAATAAAAAATGCTTTTCAGAAAACGAAGCGCATGCGCTTTATACTGTTTTTTCAGGTCTGGAAAAGGCAACCGGCAAAGCGATTTACCGCTATTTTCAGCAACAACTGGTTTTGTCCTTAATCCAAAGGCAAGCTGATGATGGTGGTTGGTATCATGGCATGTGGACAGATAGTTCAGAATGTCATTACCGTTTGCATACTAGCGGCGTACATTTATTGATGGATGAGTTTCAGCGCACTGGTTGCCTCCATGTTAAAGCTAGCTTAGAGAGAGCTGTTGCGTTTCTTTCAAAAACGACAGATCAGCTAGAATGTGGTATTTGGTTTTTACATGATTCATTAGAGTTATCCGAGCAGGCTATAAATAGCGGGCCATTCAAATGGGTAGTTAATAAAACCTTGGGTAAAAGTGTATCGAATATGCTGGTATTAAATACCCATCTGGATACTACGATTGCTATTAATCGTTATGGGCAGATAACAGGCGATAAGCAATATCAAGATTTAGTGATTTCTGCATTAAATTCGACCCGTGCAGTTTTGAGGCTAGACAGCGCAGACTGGTTATACAAGCCTTTGTTTTGGGCGATTGGTTTAACGATGCTGCCTACCGATCAGGCGAGTAAACTTTCATTTCCAGTGCGTGCTATTAAACGTTTCGCTGCAGATTATTTAATTAAAAAACTGCCTG
>CAIVGC010000102.1 GCA_903905335.1 uncultured Methylococcaceae bacterium | reverse complement strand
GCAGTCCATGCCGGGATGACGAATGTGATGTTTTTCAGATACTTATTAGATTTGTATTGATCGGTATTATTTTTATTTAGTAAAGATGTCTATTAACGATTAGGATTCACATAGAGCCAATATAAGTTTATAGCCTATTTACACTATAAACTGCTAACGTTACGCGCAGTGTCGCGAATTGTGTTAATTATTACAGTAATAATTTATGAAAATACTTATTCTTGGAGCGGGTGTTACTGGTTCATCAGTTGCGCAAGTGTTAGCAAGTGAAGAAAATGATATTGTCGTTGTTGATTTTAGACAAGAACTTCTAGATGCGTTAAAAGAGCGTATTGATATTGCCACGGTAACCGGTAATGCAGCTCATCCCTCTGTTTTGGAACAAGCTGGCATCAATAATACTGATATGGTGATAGCTGTCACGGATAGTGATGAAACCAATATGTTGGCCTGCTTAATTATCAATGCGCTTTATAGTCGCCCTAAAACTATTGCACGTGTTCGTGCTATCGATTATCTAAAAAATCCTAAATTGTTCGGTATAAACGGCATTCCTGTCGATATTGTAATTAGCCCAGAACAAATTGTAATGGAATCTATTCGAAATTTAATTGAATTTCCAGGGGTTTTACATGTGTCTGATTTTGCCGGCGGATTGGTACGGTTATTCTCAGTTATGGTTATTGCTGATGGTTTTCTAACTGGAAAAAAAATAAAGTCATTAAAAGAACGTTTGTCTGACGGCAAGACCCGAGTGGTAGCTATTTTTAGGCAAGGAGAGCATATGTGTGTCACTGGAGAAGCAACCATTGAAACAGGTGATGAGGTCTTCTTTGTAGCACCACGTGATGAAGTACGTAAAGTTTTAGCTGAGCTTAACAAATTAGAAGCGCCTTTAAAACGTATTATCATTGCTGGTGGGGGGCATATAGGCAAACGTTTAGCTTTAGCTCTGGAGCATGATCATCATGTCAAGATCATTGAAAAAGATCCTAAGCGCGCCAATAGCATTGCCAATGATCTTAGTAAGGCCATTGTTTTATTAGGCGATTGCGCGGATGAAGCCTTATTGCTAGATGAATCTATAGAGAGTACAGATTTATTTTGTGCAATTACCGAAAATGATGGCGTTAATATTATATCTGCCTCTTTAGCTAAGAGTTTAGGTGCTAGAAAAACCATCTGTTTATTAAATCATAATTCCTATACTAAGCTGTTGCCTGGTACCGGCATAGATGTCACGGTATTACCTAACCAAGAAACCTTGGGTAGTATTTTAAAACATGTTCGTCGTGGTGACGTGGCGCAAGTAACTTCTTTATGTGGAGGCACTTCAGAAGCCATCGAAGCTATTGCTCATGATAATAGTAGTGAGAATTCTGTGGTTGGCTGTCGAGTAGATGCTATCAATTTTCCAGCAGGTATCGTTATGGGGGCCTTGATAAGGGATGGTGAAGTGATTGCTATTCATCATGATACGGTCTTTAAAGACGGCGACCATGTAGTCATGTTTGCGATGGATAAAAAACTGGTTACCAATATTGAGCAATCTTTCCAGCGTATTGGATAAAGATTCAGGCTAACTAACTAGACTGATACGAAAGCTGTTTCAATAACATTAAGTTAATAATTAACGATGAATGTCATACCTACCATTATTCATATTTTTGGTTTAGTCACCATGGGCTTTAGTGCTCTAATGAGTACTTGTCTTATAACCTCAACTATAGTTGAAGACGGTGCTAGACATGCTTTTTTTGAAGGCACTTGGATTACCTTATTGCTGGGTGCGTTCATGTTTTTGTCAACGAATTGGGTTACTAAAAAGGTCTCTCGACAAACGGGTTTTTTATTAGTGACAATTACTTGGTCATTAACCCCAGTGCTTTGTACCATTCCGTTGCTGATTTATATGCCTAATCTCAGCTTTATTGATGCCTATTTTGAAACTGTTTCAGGTCTTACCACAACAGGTTCAACGATACTCAGTGGTATTGATAATTTGCCGATGTCGATTAATCTATGGCGGCATGAATTAAATTGGATTGCTGGCATGGGCATTATTATTTTCGCTGTGGCCATTTTACCTATATTGGGCATCGGCGGTATGCAGTTGTATAAAGCAGAAACACCGGGTTCCGTTAAAGCATCTGACTTACCTCCTCGTATTGCGCAAACAGCCAAAGCTTTATGGCTGGTTTATGCCGGCATTACTGTTGTTTGTATGTTTGCCCTTCATCTGGCCGGTATGAGTTGGTTTGACGCGATTTGTCATGCCTTTTCTACTATGAGTTTAGGTGGCTTTTCTACCCACGATAAAAGCATTGGCTTTTTTAATAGTCTTTCTATAGAAAGAGTATTGATAGTTTTTCAGTTGTTGGCGGCTATTAATTTCGCCACACATTTTGTGGCCTTACGTAAGCAATCACTAAAGCCTTACATTAATGATCGTGAAGCAACCACTTTTCTGCTATTAATTTTGGGAAGTATATTGATAGCGGCCGGGGTATTGTTTCATGCGGGTACTTATCCAGATTTTATGACGGCATTACGTTATGCTAGTTTTAACGTAGTGAGTGTTGCAACAGATTCTGGCTACACTAATCAGGATTTCAATCAATGGCCCATATTTGTGCCTATGTGGATGTTGCTACTTAGTTGTCTTTCTGCTTCATCTGGGTCTACCGGCGGTGGTATTCGCATGATTAGAACTATTATATTGATGAAACAAGCGCGCTTGGAAATGTTTAAATTTATTCATCCCTATGCGGTTAGACCTATGAAAATAGGTGGTACTATCATTAGTAATAATATCGTTAACTCAGTTACTGGATTTATTTTCTTATACTTTATGAGTATAGTCATACTCACCTTTACCTTGTTGTTAAGTGGCTTGGATTTTATTACGGCACTGTCTGCTACCATAACGTGTATTAATAATGCAGGCCCAGGATTAAATGAAGTAGGACCAGCGGGAAATTATGTTAATTTGGGTGATTTCCAAAAAGCAGTCTGTATCTTTGCTATGTTGTTAGGCCGCGTACAAATCTTTTCTATTGTGATTTTATTCGTTCCTGAGTTTTGGAGAAAGTAACTGTGCGTCATCTAGTGAGGTGATTTTACTAGTAAAACAACCAGATGCTAAATGAGTTTGCACCTGATCGCCTAGTGCTAGTTGTTCAGTAGAGCGAATGATGCTCTTGGTTTTGGTATGTATAGACAGTCCGTAGCCTCGGCTCAATGTCGCTAATGGACTGACGGCATGTAAAGTTTGGCTGTTGTTTAATAATCGAAGTTGCAAACGCTCTAGCTTGTGCGTTGTAGCGGTTATTAAACGCTTACTTAAATACTGCTGTTTTTGCTGATAGTTAGTAATAGTTACCGCAGGATTGTATTGCCATAATTGCGCAAGTGTTATGTCCATATGCTTATGGTGATTAGTTAGTCGTGCTTGCATCACTAAATTAAGTCTGGTTTCAAGATCATCAACTCGTTGCGCGTTTCTAGCTAATTTTTGCCCTGGATGTTGCTGCTGTAAGCGCTGACTCAACCAATGTAAAGATTGTTGTTTTTGGTTTAGATGTTGCTGCCATTGTTTCCGTACTCTGAGTTCTAAGTTCACAAAACGTGCAACCCATTCTTGTTGATCTGGACTGGCATGTTCGGCAGCCGCCGAAGGTGTTGCAGCACGAAAATCAGCCACAAAATCAGCAATTGTCACATCGGTTTCATGTCCTACCGCTGATATGATGGGTATTTCGCTATTAAAAATAGCGCGTGCGACCCTTTCTTCATTAAAAGCCCAAAGATCTTCTAAAGAGCCACCACCTCTACCTAAAATGATTACTTCACAGTGTTTTAATTTATTAGCACGCTCTATTGCCTCTGCAATTTCAAAACTGGCATTATTACCTTGCACAGCGACTGGATAAATAATGATAGGTATTGCCGCAAAGCGCCTTTTTAAAACCGTGAGTATGTCGTGGATGGCTGCACCTGAAGGCGAGGTGATCACAGCGATGCAATAAGGTAGCTTAGGTAATTGTTTTTTATGAATCGTATCAAACAAACCTTCTTGGGACAGTTTTTGTTTTAAACTGTTAAAGGCTCGTTGTAGCGCGCCATCACCAGCTTCTTCCATAGACTCAACAATAAGTTGATAGTCGCCACGTGGTTCATAAAGACTAACCTGCGCTTTAACAATAACTTGTTTGCCATTTTCTGGTTTAAAAGTTAATCGGCGTTGCTGAGTTTTAAATAGTGCGCAGCGCACCTGTGCATTGGCGTCTTTAAGCGTGAAATAAAGATGGCCTGAAGAGGGTTGCGTGGTATTTGAAAGTTCACCAGCCACCCAAACACTGAATAAATGTTCGCTTAGTAGCTGCCCTGTAGCACGATTGAGTTGGGATACGCTCATAATAGTGCGGTTTTGGGTAGGAATCATGAGTCTATAATATTGAGTGTGAAGTTATTATGTAGAGTATTGTAAAATACCTGCTTTCAATTCACAAAGAAAGGACAGACTTATGGCGTGGTTGCTATTGTTTTCAGCAGGATTTGTAGAAATAATTTTCGCATTAAGTCTGAAATATAACCAAGGCTTTACAAAACTATGGCCTAGTATCATTACCGCATTTTCTGGTATCGGCAGTTTTGGGTTGTTAATGTGGGCCCTTAAAACGTTACCACTTGGCACTGCTTATGCTGTATGGACAGGCATGGGCGCGGTTGGCGTAGCCATTTTAGGTATAATATTATTTAAAGAATCTGTCGATTGGGTCCGCTTATTATCTATTAGCTTCGTCATTATTGGCATAATTGGGCTTAAATTAACCGATACTCAATAACATGCTACATCTTATTACTCAGTCACCGATTGATATCGCAATATTTCAGCGCTTAGGGCTAGGGGATGATGTGCTATTTCTTGATAAGGCTGTACTGAGTTTATTACAAAAAAGCCGCTTAATCACGGATTTAACAGCACTACTGGCTCAACATCAGCTCTATGTGCTAACCGATGATCTTGAAGTTAGAGGTATCAGTCCAAGCGAGTTACTAACAGGCATAAAGGCGATTGACTATAACGGCTTTGTTAATTTGACCGTTAAAAATACACTCATACAATCATGGTCATGACCAGTGTACTGCCAGAAACTAATGAGCTAGGTTTTCTAATTCGGGCAACCGATTGGAATGAGCAGGTGGGCGAGTATTTGGCAGATCTTAATGACATAATCTTAACAGACGCGCATTGGGAAATTATTAATTTTATACGCCAGTATTATCTGCAATATAAACATTTACCTAATGCTCGTGTTTTTGCTAAAGCTGTCGCAAAAGTTTTAGGTGAAGATAAAGCCAATAGTCGTTATCTATTACGTTTGTTTCCAGAAGGGCCTTTAAAGTATGCTTGCAAATTAGCTGGTTTACCAAAGCCTCCAACCTGTATGTAAAATCAAGCTCGAATAAAGCTAGTCGTCATTCCCGCATGGCTTGTTGGGCTAAGGTGGTTGCAAATGTTATTCATATTCATACATTAACTGACTTTATATTGGATCATTTTGGAGTCAATGTAATCTGGGTGAGTACATCCTTGTACTCTGGGTTCTGATAGTCAATTTCAGAATGGCAGTTCTATGGCTAATATCTATTTACTGAGTTCGCACTTAGATGTTATTCATAAGTAATTATGTGGTCTAGTGTAAATTATGTAGAGCTGTTATTTATTAGCCGCTTCAATTTCTTCCGCAGTCACTTTGCCATCTTTATTGGTATCTAGTTGATCAAAATTATGTATTATGCGTACGGCATTTCCAGCTTGGGCTTCTGCCATAGATACTCCCCCATCTTTATTAGTATCTAATTGAGTTACACGATTAACAATTTCTTCATTAGTAACTGCGCTAGCATTAGTTACCCAACATAAGGCAATGCTGATAAAAAGTTTCAATATAAATTTCATGATATTTTCCTATATGTGAAGATTTTGTTAACTCAAGCCTTAGTGAACATAACTTAATCTTGAGTTAGTGAAATAGTCGATTAATAATGCCCTTTACTTATAAGTAAAGGGCATTCGTTACCGCTTAAAAAACTTCTGCTTGCTTATATTTGGTATTACATTTAGCTAGGTGGCTATAAGCAAGCAAGAAACGAAGATTAATCAAAAAAACATTATTTTGCTAAATCAGAATTAATCCAGCCTTCTTTAGCAAAATACTTGGATAGCTCTGCTGAGATCTTTTCAGCCATATCTGTTGCCTGTTTTGAAGAGGCTGATTTATAGGTATTAGCTGCTCCCTGCGCGGCATTAGCAGCAACAGTTGCTGCTGTTCCGGCGCCCGATGCGGCACCAGCAGGACCCATTACTAATGCGCCGGGCTTGTTACCACTGTCGCCATGAGCATTAAAGGTCATTATTGTTTTATTTTCTGTGGATGTAGGCGTTAAGACAGTGATCGTGGCATCTAATGAAGATTGCCCCGCACCTAAGCCAATAACGTTTCTCTTAATACTGTTGCCTTCGTCAATTTTGATGATTTGTCCAGTAATCATGATTGAGCCAGGTACAACTGGTGTATTTTGATCAGCCCGTTGTGGATTCATGCCCATTGCCTTTATTTTCTTAGTAAGTTCTTTTGCCATTGCTTCGGCAACTTCATTACCTAGCTTAAGTTTTTCCACTGCCTCATTCTCGTTTTCAAAATTTCGTGCGATCTTGGAGAAAGCGCTAGAATTTTGCTGGACAGATTGTGGATCGATAGAAAAGTTATAAATTAGAACCATGGGGGGTTTTGGCATACCGACCATTTCGATCTCAGATGTTTTCTGAACATTGGTTTTGGCACAACCACCAATTAAGAGAACTAAAAGGCACGTTCCTGCTAATTTGCTAAAATAATTTAATGACATAACTATCTCTATAATTTAAGTTTTAAAAAAAGCTAAATACTAGTATCTGAATGATTAACATTATTAATGATCTGATACCAATTGAACCAAGAGGGTAACCTGCTTATTTATAATTGTCTATCTGTAAATAGTTTCTCGACTGTTAGGGTTTTTCCGTGCAGGGCAGTTGAACTTAAATGGTTCATGATCAACATTTAAAAAGCTTAAAAAGTAAGGTCAAGAATACAGCATACATTTTAGATCTAAATCGTAAATGATTGGTTTTTGCGCGCGACTTGAGTCGATAGCGCCATTACTGTTGTTTGACTTTGAAAGACTTTTTGCGCAGATAATAGCCTCTACCGAGAAAGTATAAGTCCCACTGAAGTAGTGGCGTTTGTAAAATAGGGCTACCAATTTAAGACGGGACACTAGCTTAATCGTTCAATTTTAGGCAGGGTTCTTCTAAGCACAGACAAAGGACGAAAGGCGAAGGGTTAAGTCTAGTACCTGTCACGCCTTAAGTTGCTAGCCTCCTAGGCTTAGT
>CAIVGC010000101.1 GCA_903905335.1 uncultured Methylococcaceae bacterium | reverse complement strand
TGAAATAAGGATATTATCCTAGAAATTAAATCGAATTGCCTTTATATTGTTCGCAGCAGTCAACGAGTTTGGGTAAAACGCCTGAATTTAGCCTTTCCTTTTGCAATAAAGAGTTTATCGATGAAAATTTTTCAAATAATATTTCTGGTCGTATTGATTATCCCTTTTGCAGAAATTTATTTACTACTTGAGGTCGGTAGTGTTATTGGTGCGTTTCCAACTATTTTTCTGGTTGTGTTTACCGCAGCACTAGGCGCATGGTTATTGAAGCAGCAAGGCTTTTCGACTTTTAGGAAGTTTCAAGAGAATCTGGCGCAAGGTATAGTGCCTGCTTATGAAATGATTGAAGGGCCGATTATTTTGTTGGGCGGCGCTTTATTATTAACACCTGGTTTTATTACCGATATTATCGGCTTTGCTTGTTTAGTGCCGAGTTTACGAAAAAAAATAGCACAATATGTGCTTGAAAATCATTTGATTCAAGCGAGTAGTGTTTTTCAAGAAAAAGCTGCTAAAGCTAATGTGTTGGAAGGCGAGTTTCGTAAAGAAGAATAACAAAGGCAAAAGGCAAAGCAGTGTGCTTTTGTACCTTTCGCCTTTTGTCTTTAGTTTTCCGCAGTGTCGCAGGTATTTTTGTTCATACCAGAATAAGCTGGGCACCAACCTGAAAAACCGGTTCCAATTAGAACCATGCCTACCAGTAATAGAGCTATGGAAGCAGTAAAAATCGAAATAGCAATTAATGCAGCGCCCGCGTATAGACGATATTTTTTTTCCTTTTCACCTATATTGTGCTCAAACTTAGTCATGCGTTTATAATCAAAACTCATCTTAATCCCCTTCTGTGTAGTCGTTATTATGGTAGCTCAACAATAATGAACTTGAACATTGCAAAGCTAAAGGCAATATACACAGCTCTAAAAAATGTGCAAGTGATAAAACAAAAATGGATGTAACAACAATAATTGATTCTTTAAATGATGCTCAACGGCTAGCCGTGACAGCGCCCTCACAAGCAATGTTGGTATTAGCGGGCGCGGGTAGTGGTAAAACGCGCGTATTAGTACATCGTATTGCTTGGCAGATTAAAGTAGAAGGTGTTTCGCCGCATAGCATATTAGCAGTTACGTTTACGAATAAAGCCGCCAAAGAGATGCGAGGCAGAATAGAAGACTTGCTAAGTATTTCTGCGCATAGCTTATGGATAGGGACTTTTCATGGTATCGCTCATAGGCTTTTAAGGCGACATGCCAAGCAGGCAAGGTTACCAGAAACGTTTCAGGTAATGGATTCCGGTGACCAATTAAGAGTGATTAAACGTTTGTTAAACACACTTAATTTTGATGATAAGCAATGGCCACCTAAGGAAATGCAGTGGTATATCAATGCGCAGAAAGATGAAGGCATTCGAGCTAGACATTGTGTTGAAACTGGCGATAGCCATGAACGTCAACGATTAATTATCTATAAAGCCTATGAAGAGCTTTGTGATCGTTCGGGTTTGGTCGATTTTGCGGAATTGCTTTTGCGAGCCCATGAGTTATTGCGTGATAACGCTGATGTACTTGAGTTTTATCAGCAACGCTTTGCACAAGTGCATGTGGATGAGTTTCAAGATACCAATACCATACAATATGCTTGGCTACGTTTATTAACTGAAGGCAAGGACAATCTGTTTGTAGTCGGTGATGATGATCAATCTATTTATGGTTGGCGTGGCGCTAAAATTGAAAATATCTACAGCTTTCAAAGACATTATCCAAATCATCAAGTGATCAAATTAGAGCAGAACTACCGCTCTACCGGTACGATTTTAAAAGCTTCAAATAAGGTTATTACCAATAATACGGGGCGTATGGGTAAAGAACTGTGGACGGATGCCGGTGATGGCGATTTAATTTCTTTGTATGCCGCCTTTAATGAGCAGGATGAAGCTTATTTTGTCGTTGATCGTATTCGAGCATGGGTTAATGAAGGTGGCTTGCGTAGTGATACTGCTATTTTATATCGCTCAAATGCTCAGTCTCGTCAATTTGAAGAGAAATTGATGGCAACAGCTACGCCGTACATAGTTTATGGTGGCTTACGCTTTTTTGACCGCGCTGAAATTAAAAATGCTTTGGCTTATTTACGCTTGATTGCCAATCGTGATGATGATGCTTCTTTTGAGCGTGTCATTAATACACCGACTCGAGGAATTGGTGCTAAAGCTATAGATGAAATGCGTAACATCGCGCGTGATCAAAGTGTTTCCTTATGGTCAGCCGCCATTTTATTGATTAATCAAAGAACCATGTCCGCACGTGCGACTAATGCGCTGATTGGCTTTTTAGAACTGATTAAGATTTTGGCTAAGGACATCGAAGAGCTGACATTGGATGAAAAGGTCAAGCGGATCGTTGAAAAAAGCGGCTTAATAGCCCTGTATCAAAATGAAAAAATGGATAAAGGCGACGAGAAAATTGAAAACTTAGAAGAGCTGGTTAATGCAGCGAAGTTATTTGAGTTCGATAAAGATAACGAAGATAAGTTGGGCGAAGTCGATATGTTTCTGAGCCATGCGGCTTTGGAAGCAGGTGTTAGTCAGTCTGAAGAATCTGAAGATTGTGTGCAGCTCATGACCTTACATAGCGCCAAAGGACTAGAGTTTAAACAAGTCTTTCTGGTGGGTCTGGAAGAGGGATTATTTCCGTCACAGCAGTCTGTAGATGATACCGGGCGCTTAGAAGAGGAGCGTCGCTTATGTTATGTGGGTATGACTAGAGCTATGCAGCAATTGTATTTAACTTATGCGGAATCAAGGCGTTTATACGGACGAGAAACTTATCCTAGGCCGTCACGTTTTTTACGCGAGATACCTGCTGAATTATTACAAGAAGTGCGGATGCGTGCGACCATTAGTCGTCCAGTGACTGCCGTGCAAGCAAAGCCAGCTATGTTACAGGCGCAGAGCAGTTATAAACTGGGACAACGTGTTCGTCATGCTAAGTTTGGCGAGGGAGTTGTTTTGCAAATAGAAGGTGAGGGGGCTCAGGAGCGCGTGCAAATTAATTTCAAGCCGGCCGGTGTTAAATGGTTAATGCTTGCTTATGCGAAGTTGGATATTTTATAAAGCTATGACACAAATTTGGCTCTAGGTGTATCGTAGTCGGTAAATCGTCATTCCGGCATGGACTGCCGGAAACCAGTTGCCATGGAGGGCGGAGGCACCTCTCTATAAGTTTCATGATAAACACTCTAACTACGACAGATACATCCTTGTATTTTTCAGGTACTTAGTATGTGTAGTTATCGGTTATTTTATTTACCCATTAAAGATCACATAGAGCCTTCAAGCTTATGTCATGTAACGATTAATACCGACAACCGTATTGCGCTGCATGTTATGGACATGGTCATTATTTCAATATCAATCCGTTTTAGAAAATTTTGTTCAACGGAATTGCAGATGGTTCTTATTGAGCTTTTCACCGTACTGAAACTGGATATAAACAAATTTGCGCTTACACACTTTATGAGGAGACCTCGACGGTCCCTTGTTGTAGAAGTAAATATACATTTATGCACTTTTAATGAGCGTATAATTTATCGAATTGCTTTTCTGCCTCTCTAGCTACGCCATTTCGGCAAGCTAAATTTAACTCCACTAACATGAAAAACAAAGTCATCGCAGATCTAGCGACTTACATTCCTATAACAAGCCTAGAAAAAAACACTATCGAAGTACAGCGCCAGGAAAGTTTGCTTATTACAGGTGCATTGCAAAACGCCATTCTTCACAGCGCCAATTTTTCAAGCATTGCGACAGACGAAAAAGGCGTTATTCAAATTTTCAACGTGGGTGCTGAGCTTATGTTAGGTTACGCAGCCATTGACGTGATGAATAAAATAACCCCAGCCGATATTTCTGACCCGCATGAATTGGTTATGCGTGCAGAAGCATTAAGTGCTGAATTCGGCACACTCATTGCACCCGGTTTTGAAGCCTTAGTATTCAAAGCATCGCGAGGTATCGAGGATATTTATGAACAGACCTATATACGCAAGGATGGTAGTCGCTTTCCAGCGATTGTCTCAGTAACAGCGTTGCGCAATGTTCAAAAATCCATTATTGGCTACCTGTTAATTGGCACTGATAATACGGCACGCAAACAAGCGGAAGAAGCTTTGCTGAAGACGGGTGCTTTGCAAAAAGCCATTTTTAACAGCGCTAATTTTTCAAGTATCGCCACCGATGCAAAAGGCGTCATTCAAATTTTCAATGTAGGTGCTGAGCGTATGTTAGGTTACGCAGCCATTGACGTAATGAATAAAATAACCCCAGCCGATATTTCTGATTCACATGAATTGGTTATGCGTGCAAAAGAATTAAGTTCTGAACTTGGCACACTCATTGCCCCTGGCTTTGAAGCCTTGGTATTCAAAGCATCTCGCGGTATCGAGGATATTTATGAGCTGACCTATATACGTAAGGATGGCAGCCGATTCCCAGCGGTAGTTTCAGTAACGGCGTTGCGCAATGTTGATGGCGGCATCATCGGCTACTTGTTAATTGGTACTGATAATACGGCACGCAAGCAGATCGAAGCAGAGCAAAAGCAACTTGGGCAGCGTCTGCGAGATTTTCAGTTTTACACCCGATCCTTATTCGAATCCAACATTGATGCCCTAATGACTTCCGATCCGTCTGGAATCATTACCGATGTGAATAAACAAATGGAGTACCTCACAGGTTGCACACGTGATGAATTGATAGGCGCGCCGTTTAAAAATCACTTTACAGATCAGGAGCGAGCTGAGGCCGGCATAGATAAGGTACTCATTGAAAAAAAGGTTATCAATTATGAACTGACCGCACGCGCAAGAGATGGCAAAGAAACGATAGTTTCCTATAATGCGGCAACACTCTATGACCGAGATAGAAGGCTACAGGGGGTCTTTGCCGCAGCCCGCGACATCACAGAACGCAAACAAGTAGAGAGCAAATTACGAGTAAGTGACCTCGCACTAAAAGCCATTTCACAAGGTGTGATTATAACCAATGCAGATCAAAAGATTCTCTCTGTGAATGACGCCTTTGTGACTATTACTGGATACAGCCAAGAGGAAATAATAGGTCGAAACTGTCGTTTTCTTCAAGGAGCACTTACCGATTCGCAGACCGTCGATGCGATGCGCTTAGCTATGAAAAATAGCGCTAGTTTTTCCGGTGAAATACTCAACTACCGTAAAGACGGTACTATTTTTTGGAATTCCTTAACAATTTCACCTGTCCGCGACGAACTAGGTACATTGGCACACTTTATCGGTGTTACTAACGATATCACAGAGCATAAATTAATGGAAGATCAGGTGCGTCAGTTGGCTTTTTTTGATCCCTTAACCAACTTGCCTAACCGTCGTCTACTCAATGATAGATTAAGCCAGGCCATCAATACCAGTAAGCGCAGCGCTTGCTATGGTGCATTATTGTTCCTTGATCTGGATAATTTCAAACCTCTCAATGACTCACATGGGCATGTAGTGGGTGATTTACTGCTGATTGATGCAGCAGCCAGAATCAAAAGCTGTGTTCGCGAAGTCGATACGGTGGCACGTTTTGGAGGTGATGAGTTTGTGGTGATGCTTGGTGAGTTAGAAACTGATAAAGCTGCATCTGACTTGCAAGCTCATAATATTGCAGAAAAAATCCGTGCAGCTTTGTTTAAACCCTATTTCCTAACCATTAGGAGTGATCGAAAGACTGACGTAACGCTTGAGCATCACTGCTCGGCAAGCATAGGAGGAATCGTGTTTATCAACCACGAAGGCACTCAAGATGAACTGCTTGGGATGGCAGATACAGCGATGTATCAAGCCAAAGAGGGTGGTCGAAATAAAATTCAGTTTTATTCACACGAGGCTTGAACAACTGCCATTAACTTAAGAAAATATTGTCTTTTCATCAAGAAGAGCATTACCTATGAACTCTCGCGCTAACGACTAACCGACCTGTCCATCCAAGCCATGGATGATTTAATTATCCATGATCGTTTAGAACACACAAACTACTACAAAGTCTCAGTCATCAAGGTGCTGGGGCTTTTTTATTAAGAGCTAAACGTGATAAAGCGTCATTAATATAAGTTCTAAATGAGGATCTGATCGCTTTAACTTTAGGGCTCGCACACAAAGCTTCACCCGTTAAAGAAGAACGACAACGAATATCTAAGAAAATTTGGTAGTCACCCTCATTAATGGCTAACCTTGATAAGGACAAACTGATATCAGTATCCTTTGGAGGAGGTCGATTCATAATAAGTTTGTCGTTATAGACATCTGGCTCAGTCGTAGAATAGAAATTGACGAAATTCCGCCCTATCTCCCACGCCTTATTACATTGGTAATCATTCTCACAATAAAACAAACCTAGCTCATTGGCTTCTTTAATACTGGGTATTTTCGTTCTAGGCAGCAAATCTTTTGTAGATTGAGTTAAAAATAAAAACCTAGCGACATCTGCCTCATCTATTTTCTTGGTTTGCTCCTGCTTTTCAATTTGACTACGTAAGGCATTTTGCGTTTGCTCAAGTCGAATTTGACTTAACATCACCGCATCAAGCAACGCTTTAGGGACAGGTTGTGCGGCGCTCTCAAGAGCAGTGATTTCATTACGTTGATTTTTAAGCTGCTCCGTTAGACGCTCAATACTTCCGTCAAATATATCTTTCTGCTTTTCAAAAAGCTCCATCTTTGATTGAATAGCCAACAACATATCTTCTTTAGAATGATATGAGCTCAACAATGCTTTATCATGGATTTTTTGGCTAGCAATTAATTTGTCTTGCTGCCTGCGTAATTCTTGTAAACGAGCTTCTTGTTCAATTTGCTCTTTACTTTGAGCCTGCTCAGTCACTTCCAACACACGCCCAGTTTGACTTAACGTGGCTCTACCATGTTGACTATGCTCAGGAGGCACTTGATCTGAAAAATAAATATCACCTTGCTCATCAATCCAGCGATATACTTTTTTTGCCTCTACAGAGCCACTGGCCAGAATAAAACCTAAACTGGTAAAAATGAGTAACTGACATAAATCACAATTTCGCATCATTAAAGTGCCTAAAGCTTACGATTAATTAACCCAGCAAACTCGCCAGCTCATTTAGTGGCGGTAATAGAATCATCTTGGCCATTTGTAACAATAACAACGCAACTAAAGGTGATAGGTCAATACCCCCTAAATCTGGGATCACTTTACGGCAAAGATTCAATATTGGCCTAGACAAAGCTTCTACAATCGAAGCCGCTGCATAAAAAGCACCTGGATTCATCCAGCTTAATATGGCTCTGGCAAATACTGAAAACACTAATACATTGAGCAGCAAAGAAATCAGTTGAGTTGTTGATAAAATAGCTAAGGCTCCAATATTAATGCTCACACCTTTCAGTAGCAATATGGAGAAATCAGTCAACATTTGCAAACTCAACATTAGCACCAATGAAGAACTGTCTATTCTGCCTATAGAGGGCACAAATCGACGCATAATCCTTAAAGGTGGATGCGTTATCTTAACCAGAAATTGGGAAATGGGATTGTAAAAATCTGCACCGCACCACTGCAATAAAAAGCGCAATAAAACCGCCATAATATAAAGCGAACATAGCGTGTCGATTAAAAAAATAATCGGATCAGTCATATAATTTGCGCCCATTAATTTTGCTCCGATGGCTTAGACATTTCTATAGAGCGATCTCTAGCAGCATGTAATGCTTTTGAAACCAGCTCAGTAAAGCCACCTTGCTCAAAGGTACTAATGGCTTGTTGGGTAGTGCCACCCGGCGAGGTAACACGCTTACGTAATTGCTCAGGTGATTCAGAAGATTCCAAGGCGATTTTGGCGGCACCTAAGGCCGTTTGCTGTACTAATAACCTTGCCGTCTCTTCTGTTAAGCCTAATTCTATGGCCGCCTTTTCCATAGCTTCCATGAGCAAGAAGTAATAAGCAGGGCCGCTACCAGATACCGCTGTTACTGCATCCAATTCGCTTTCTTCTTTAACCCACAAAGCAATGCCTACAGAACGCATAATATTTTCAGCTAGACTACGCTGTTCGGCACTCACCTTAGCATTAGCATGTAGCGCTGTAGCTCCGGTTAGCACTAAGGCGGGGGTATTGGGCATACAGCGAACAATAGCCGTATCAGCACCTAACCATTCGCTTAAACTTTGCTGACTGATACCAGCGGCAATAGATACAACCAGTGATTTTTTTTCGTTAATGACGACAGCAGCAGCTTTTGCTACATCACTCAATGTTTGAGGCTTGACGGCGAGTACTACCACATCAACTTCGCTAATAACCTTATCATTACTTGCCGAGGTATTGACCTTAAGATTTTGCGCCAAGGCCTGCAGCGTATCTGGATTGATATCAGAGACCCAAAGATGCTCTGGAGAATGGCCGCTGGCAATTAATCCGCTAATCAAACTAGACGCCATATTACCGCCGCCGATAAAACCAATTTTTTGTGTATTCATGTTTGCTATGAGTAGGTGATGTTAAAAGTATTTTACCCTATATGAGGGCTGCGCAAACAATCACAAGACTTTTCCTATAAAATGTCGATTAAAGATACAGATAACCGGCAATAAACTCAGCCTTATGATTGAAACCATTTATATAGAAGAAGCTATTTTACAGCATCCGCGAGTCTTGGAAATTATCGGTCGCTTCCCACGCGCCAGAACCATTACCTGTGGCCGCTATGGTGAAGTCTTCAATCCTAAAGCTCAGAACTTTCGCTTGCAAAAGCAAAATCCTGCCTTAATACTGGCTGAAAAGTATAAACATTTTACGATGGAAACGCCTAGCGGTTATGGCATAGGTGCACAAAGAAATTATTATTTTTCTCACATGCTCAATTGTTTGTACGATTGCCGCTACTGCTTTTTACAAGGCATGTATCAATCTGCTCATTATGTGTTGTTCGTCAATTATGAAGACTTTCAAACCGATATCAAAGAGCGCTGCGCGGCTACACCTAATGAGGCTGTGCATTTTTTCTCGGGTTATGATTGCGATAGCCTAGCCTTAGAGCCAGTCAGTTCATTCGCCCAGCAATTTATACCGTTCTTTGAGAGCATACCCAATGCTTGGTTAGAATTAAGAACCAAAAGCACGCAAATCCGCAGCTTATTAAATCGCGAAGCTTTTGAGCGCTGCATTATCGCTTTCAGTCTGAATCCTGATGAAGTCGCTAAAAAAGTGGAGGACAAAGCCCCGACACTGGAGCGTCGCCTTGATGCCTTAAGTAAACTACAACAACAGGGCTGGCCCATTGGTCTACGTTTTGATCCGATGATCTATCAAGTTGATTACCAGCAGCAGTATAGGCGTTTGTTTGAGCAGGTATTTGCCATCATTAATCCTGAGCAATTACATTCTGTCAGCCTAGGCGCTTTCAGATTACCGGAAAGCTTCTTTAAAAAGTTACAAAAACTCTATCCTGATGAAAAGCTATTTGCAGGTCCCTTAGAAAGCAAGCTAGGCATGGTGTCTTACCGACAAGCCTTAGAACAAGAAATGACCGAGTACTGCACCGAACAATTATTAAGCTTTATTCCTAAGGATAAATTCTTTCCATGCACACTTTAAAACGGACGGTTCTAGTCACAGGCGCTAGTTCTGGCATAGGCAGAGCCATTGCTCAACATTTATTACAGCTAGGTCATACCGTGATTGGTATCTCCCGCGATTGTAGCCAATTCGCTCAGGGCATTGCTAACTTTAGTGCGCTAGAGCTAGATTTAAGTCAGTTAAAAGCTATTCCGCAAAAAATACGTGAACTACAAAAAACCTGCCCAGAACTTGATGCGGCGGTGTTCTCAGCCGGCATAGGCCAATTTGGTTCGCTAGAAGAATTTTCTTATCCCCAGATTGAAGCCCTCATTAATCTCAACTTTACTAGCCAAGTTTTTCTAAGCAAAGCCTTATTGCGTAGTTTAAAACGCAAAGCTCACAGTGATTTAATTTATATCGGTTCCGAAGCGGCCCTAAAAGGTAGTCGTAAAGGCGCTATTTATTGCGCCAGTAAATTTGCCTTACGGGGCTTTACCCAAGCGCTACGCGAAGAATCAGCTAATAGTAACGTACGTGTATGTTTAATTAAT